>NZ_MKSS01000415.1:0-4991 GCF_001897365.1 Hydrogenophaga sp. 70-12 | reverse complement strand
CACCACGCGCAGCAGCTGGCCGACCTCGATGGCATTCGGGTTGGGCAGGTTGTTCCAGGTCGCGATGTCGCGGTAGTCCTGGCCGGCGTTGAGGGCGATGCGGTACAGCGTGTCGCCAGGCTGCACCGTCACATAGCCCACGCGGGGCTGCGCGGCGGCAGGGGCCGGGGTGGCCGTTGCCGACTCCGCGGCGGGCCGGGATGTGCCCCGGTCGTCGACCGGCGCGGGACGCGCCACGCGCTGCGAGCCGCAAGCGCTCACGAGCAGGGCCAAGCCGAGCACGGACCAGGTCAGCGCGCGCTGGGCTGTGCGTCCCTGCGCCCGGGTATGACCCAGGTCGTGTCTTGCCATTTGGTTCATGAAGACTCCACCATTGTCTTGCGGGCCCCGAAGGGGCCCATTTCGATACACGCTCGACGCCGGCAAGGGCGGGACCGTCAGGCGAGGCCCGATTTTAGGGGCACGAAATGAACGGCCTCGAGCTCGGTGCGGACCACGCCATTGATGGTTTTGTCAATCACCACCAGGTTCTGTCGACCGGCGGCCGTGACGGCCGGTGCCACCAGCCGGCCGCCGACCGCGAGCTGATCGATCCAGGCGGCGGGCAGATCGTTCCCGCCGGCCGCCGCGATGATGCCCGCATAGGGCGCTCCCTGCGGGAAACCCACCATGCCGTCGCCGAAGAGCAGGTGCAGATTGGGCACGCGCAAGGCGCGCAGGTTGTCGCGCGCCTTCTCGTGCAGGCTGCGGATGCGCTCGATGCTGTAGACCTCCTTGGCCACGCGGGCCAGCACGGCGGCCTGGTAGCCGCAGCCGGTGCCGATCTCGAGCACGCGCCCCAGCGGTTGCGCGCGCGCCTGGCACAGCAGCTCCACCATGCGCGCCACCACGCCGGGCTTGCTGATGGTCTGGCCCTGGCCGATGGGCAGGCTGGTGTCCTCGTAGGCCTGGTTCACCAGCGCCGAATCGACGAAGCGGTGCCGCTCCACCGCGAGCATGGCCGCCACCACCGCCGGGTGCGAGATGCCCTGCCCCTGCAGCTTGCGCACCATGGCGGCGCGCACGGCGGCCGAGTCCATGCCGACGCCGCTGGGCCGGACCGGGGCGTGCGCGGGCGCTGCATCGGGCTTGTGCTGGCGCGCGGGTACAGGGGCTGGCGTGCCAGCCGGCAGGCGGGCCGGAAAACCCGGGCGCTGGCGCGGCGGCGGCGCTTTCATGCGCCCTCCTTCGACAGCGCGGCCGCCGTGGGCACCCAGTAGGCCAGGGTGTCGTGGTCGGTCAGGTCCACCTGCAGGGGCGTGAGGCTGACGTAGCCCTGTTGCGTGGCGTGGAAGTCGGTGCCTTCGGCCTCGTCGCGGGCGGGACCGGCGCTGCCGATCCAGTACATGGTCTCGCCGCGCGGGTTGACCTGGGCGATCACTGGTTCGGCCGCGTGACGGCGGCCCAGGCGCGTGACCTTCACGCCGCGGATCTGCTCGGCGGGCCGGCAGGGAATGTTGACGTTGAGCAGCCAGGCCTGGCCGCGCTGCTGCATCTCGGGCAGCGAAGGCAGCAACTGCTGCACCAGCTCGGCGGCCTTGGTGGCGGCCACATCCAGGTGGGCCCAGCCCCGCTCGGTCTGCGAAAACGCGATGGCGGGCACGCCGAACAGGTAGCCCTCCATGGCTGCGCCGACGGTGCCCGAGTAGATGGTGTCGTCGCCCATGTTGGCGCCGTTGTTGATGCCGGAGATCACCAGGTCGGGCCGGTAGCCCAGCAGGCCGGTGAGCGCGATGTGCACACAGTCGGCGGGGGTGCCGTTGACGTAGCGAAATCCGTTGGTGGCGGTCTGCACGTAGAGCGGCGAGTGCAGGCTCAGGGCGTTGCTCTTGGCGCTGTTGTTGTGCTCGGGCGCGACGACCTCGACCTCGACGCCCGGCAGGGCCTTGACGGCGTCGTACAGGGCAACGAGGCCCTTGGCCTGGAAGCCGTCGTCGTTCGAGATCAGGATTTTCATGGGCGAAATTCTATTGATCCGGGGTGTGGCGCTTTCTTCTTATCCCGGGTGGCCTTGCGGCGTCGGCCACGCCCGTCGCCCAAGGGACAAGGCCCCCCTGCGCGAATGCAAAACCGGTGCCTATCATGCCCCGCCCCCATTCCAAGAGGAGACCCACCATGCACGCCTGGCTGTGCGAGAACCCCATCGGCGTCGACGCCCTGCAATGGAAGGAACTGCCCACGCCCGAACCCGGCGCGGGCCAGGTGCGCCTGCGCATCGAGGCGGCCAGCCTGAACTTCCCCGACCTGCTCATCGTGCAGAACAAGTACCAGATGAAGCCGCCGCTGCCCTTCGTTCCCGGCAGCGAATACGCGGGCGTCATCGAGGCCGTGGGCGACGGCGTCCAGCACCTCAAGCCGGGCCAGCGCGTGGCCTGCCTCAGCGGCACCGGCGGCTTTGGCACCCACACCCTGGCGCCCGCCGCGCTGTGCATGCCCCTGCCCGACGGCTTTCCCGCCGTGGACGCGGCCGCGTTCATCATGATCTACGCCACCTCGTACCACGCGCTCATGGACCGCGCGCAACTCAAGGCGGGCGAGACGGTGCTGGTCCTCGGCGCGGCCGGCGGCGTGGGCACGGCCGCCATCCAGATCGCCAAGGCCGCCGGCGCGCGCGTGATCGCGGCCGCCTCCAGCGACGAGAAGTGCGCGCTGTGCGCCTCGCTCGGCGCCGACGCCACCATCAACTACGCCCAGCACGGCCCCCTGGGCGGCCTGCGCGACGAGATCAAGCGCCTCACCGGGGGCAAGGGCCCGGACGTGGTCTACGACCCCGTGGGCGGCGACTTCGCCGAGCCGGCCTTCCGCTCCATCGCCTGGCGCGGGCGCTACCTGGTGGTGGGTTTCGCCAGCGGACCCATTCCCAGCCTGCCCCTCAACCTGGCGCTGCTCAAGGGCGCCAGCATCGTGGGGGTGTTCTGGGGCGACTTCGCCAAGCGCGAGCCCCAGGCCAACGCGGCCATGATGCAGGCCCTGGCCGGCATGTACGCCAAGGGCCAGGTGAAACCGGTCATCGACCAGACCCTGCCCATGGCCGAGCTGCGCAAGGCCTACGCGATCATGGGATCGCGCTCGGTCAAGGGCAAGCTGGTGCTGGTGAACTGAGTCAGCGCGCGGCGGTGGTCGCCGCCCCCGCCGACCAGCCACCGCCGATGGCCCGGTACACCGCCACCAGCGCGGCCGCCGTGCCCACCTGGGCCTGCACCAGCTGCTCCCGGATCGACAGCACCTCGCGCTCGGCCTGCAGCACGGCCTGAAAGTCGGTCACGCCGGCCTCGAAGCGCGCGCGCGCCAGTTGCGCGGCCTCGTCGGCGTGGCGCGCGGCCTCCTGCAGGCGCCCGGCGCTTTGCGCGTGGCGGTTGTAACCGCTGAACGCGCCCTCGGTTTCCTCCAGCGCCAGCGCCACGGTCTGCTCGAACACCACCAGGCCCTGCTGGGCGCGCGCCTCGCTGGCCGCCACGCGCGAGCGGATGGCGCCAAAGTCGAACGGCGTCCACGACAGGCCCACGCCGAGCGCGTAGCGCGCCGCATCGCTGGTGAATAGGTCGCCCAGGCGCGCGGCGTTGAAGCCCAGCAGGCCGGAGAGCGAGATCCTCGGGTACAGCTCACTGCGCGCGATGCCGATGCCCGCGGTGGCGGCGGCGAGCCGGCGCTCGGCGGCGATCACGTCGGGCCGGCGCCGCAGCCACTGCTGCGGTGTGCCCACCGGCAGCGCGGCCAGGTCCGTCACCGGCAGCGACGGCAGGGGCCGCTGCGTGGACAGCTCGGCCAGCACCGCGCGCGGCGGCTGGGCGCTGAGCGTGGCCAGGCGGTAGGCGGCGGCCTCGACGCCGGCCTGCAGCGCGGGCAGCAGCGCCTCGGTGCTGGCGACCAGGGCGCGCGCGCCGGCCACGTCGAGCTGGCGCGCACGACCAGCCTCCAGCCGCGCCTCGGTGATGCGCAGCGACTCGCGCTGGTTCGCCAGGCTGGCCTCGGTCACGCGCTGGCGCTCCTGCAGGCCGCGCAGTTCCAGGTAGTAGCGCGCCACCTCGGCCGCCACGGCCGTGTGGGCCGCGTGCAGGCCGGCCTCGCTCGCGCTCACCTGCGCGGCGGCGGCCTCGCGCGTGCGGCGCACGCGGCCGAACAGGTCGAGCTCCCAGCCGGCGACGAAGCTGGCGTCGAAGCTGTTGCCGGTGCGCTCGCTGCGCGAGGCGCCGGGCTGCTGGGTCAGCGGCGTGACCGCGCGCTGCGCGCTGCCTTCGATGGCCACGCCGGGCCGCGCGGCCGCATCGGCCTCGCCTTGCAGCGCCCGCGCCTCCTGCAGGCGCGCCTGCGCGAGGCGGATGTCGGTGTTGGCCGCCAGCGCGCGCTCGATCAGCGCGTCCAGCGCCGGGTCGTTGAAGGCGCGCCAGAAGCGCGCGATGTCCTCGCCCGGCGCCTGGGCGTTGCTGCCGCTGGCGCCGGCGTTGATGAAGCGCTCGTCCAGCGCCACGGTCGGCGCCTGGTGGTCAGGGCCCACGGCGGCGCAGCCGGTGAGCAGCGCAGCCAGTGCGGCGGCGCAAAGGCACCACTCACGCATGTTGGGCCTCCGTCTCGTCCTGCCCCAGGCGGTGCGCGCGGCGCGAGCGCAGCAGCGCGTAGAACACCGGCGTCATGAAGATGCCGAACAGCGTGACACCCACCATGCCCGAAAACACCGCGATGCCCATGGCGCGGCGCATCTCGCTGCCCGCCCCGCTGCCCACGATGAGCGGGATCACGCCCGCGCAGAAGGCGATGGAGGTCATCAGGATGGGCCGCAGCCGCATGCGGCAGGCGTGCACGATGGCGTCGACCAGCGTCTCACCGCGCTCTTCCAGTTCCTTGGCGAACTCCACGATCAGGATCGCGTTCTTGCACGCCAGGCCCACCAGCACCACCAGCGCCACCTGGGTGAAGACGTTCAGGTCGCCCGGCTGCATGAAGGGCGGGAAACT
>NZ_MKSS01000414.1:0-35888 GCF_001897365.1 Hydrogenophaga sp. 70-12 | reverse complement strand
CTTGGAGAACAGCCCTTGGAATCGATCAAGCGTGGCCATGGTTTACCTTCCAACTCACAACGGGTGAACAAAAACGTCGGGTGCCGGGTGGGGCGCCGTCAGGCCGCGATGGCCAGGAATTCGGGTTCGCTCACGAGCAGCTGCAGGTCGAGTTCCTGCCAATCCTGCCCCTGTGCGTCCACCAGAACGCGTGTCATGTAGCCGGGCGCGTCCGCCGGACGCTCGCCCAAGGCGCTGAACGCGCCGGGATTGCGCAGGCCCAGCAGGCGATCGATCCAGAACACCGCGTTCAGGCCGAGGGCGCCGTGCAGGCTCACCAGCCGCGACTCGGAGGTGATCCGCTCTGTGGCGCGCCCCGCGCCGCGAGCGGTCCCCTGCACCAGGCCAGCCAGGTCGATCACGCCATGCAAGCCACCGCGCAGGTTGGCGACGCCGAGGTACCAGGGCTTGGTGTACGGCACCCCCTGCACCGCCGACCAAGGAAAAATCTCGCCGGACTGCACCAGCGGCAACAGGTAGCGGCGACCGCCGGCCTCGATGGCCAGCCAGGTCGCGGTCAACGCTTCGGTCTTCGCTGCCGTGAGGCGCTGGGCCAGCCGTTCCTGGAGCTCCTTCAGCGACTGTCGTTTGGCCATGCTGGTGCGGTTCGGGCACCGGCCTCAGGCCAGCGCTCGGATCTTGGAAAGCAGTTCTTCGCCGTTGACCGGTTTGGTGACGTAGTCGCGGGCCCCCTGGCGCATGCCCCACACGCGGTCCGTCTCCAGGTTCTTGCTGGTGCACATGACGATGGGGATGCTCGAATACTGAGGATCGCGCGTGATGGCGCGGGTCAGCTGAAAGCCATTCTGGCCGGGCATCACCACGTCCATCAGAATGAGATCAGGCTTTTCCTCCCCGAGACGACGGAAGGCCTCGTCCGCATTCTCGGCGGTGCGCACCGTGTAGCCATTTTTGGTCAACAGATCCGACAGGACCAGCAGCTCGGTCTTCGAATCATCGACGACGAGGATCTTGTGGATGGGCATCAGGCAACTCCGTTGACGTTGAGATGGGCGCCAAACTGCTGCACGGCCTGCAGCAGCTGGTCTTTGGTGAAGGGTTTGGTGAGGTAGTCCTGCGAGCCGACCATGCGGCCGCGGGCCTTGTCGAACACGCCGTCCTTGGACGAGAGCATGACGACCGGGATGCTGGCGAAGCGGGCGTTGCGCTTGATGATCGCGCAGGTCTGATAGCCGTCCAGCCGCGGCATCAGGATGTCGCAGAAGATCAGGTCGGGCTGGTAGTCGTTGATCTTGGCCAGGGCGTCGAAGCCATCGTCGGCCAGCAGCACTTCATGGCCGCCTTGCTTGAGAAAAATCTCGGCGCTGCGCCGGATGGTGTTGCTGTCGTCGACGACGAGAACCTTCAGGGCAGGCGTTGCACTCACGATGGACGGGCTCCTCAACCACTATCGGGCCCGATGCGGCGGCGCCGCCCGGACCCCGGACAACGGATCGACGGCCCCCTGGCCACCGTCCGCTCAGATTTGAACCATCTCGAAATCTTCCTTGCGGGCGCCACACTCGGGGCAGGTCCAGTTCATCGGAACGTCGGCCCAGGGGGTGCCGGCAGGTACGCCGTGCTCGGGTGCTCCTGCTGCTTCGTCGTAGATCCAGCCGCAGATCAGGCACATCCAAGTCTTGCTGTCGCTCATGGTTTTTGTGGTCTGTATCGTAGAATGCAAGGATTGTATCCAGCCCGTTCAAGCGCTCTGCGGTGTCATTTCACAGGCGAGTGGACGGCGCCAGAGGCCCCCGCACCACAGTGCCTGCGGGCCCGCGCAGGCCGCACAATCCCCCCACCATGTCCGATCCCGACGATTCCTCCGTCGTCCGCGAGGCCACGGCCCCGGGCGAATCCCCCCTGCCCTGCGTGATGAGCTTCAACGCCAACGACCCGAGTGGGGCGGGCGGCCTGAGCGCAGACCTGACGGCCATGTCCAGCGCGTCGGCGCACGTGCTGCCGGTCGTCACCGGCGCCTACGTGCGCGACACCTCCGCGATCCGCGACCACTTCAGCCTCGACGAAGAGGCGGTGGTCGATCAGGCGCGCTGCGCGCTCGAGGACATGCCCGTGCGGGCGATCAAGGTCGGCTTCGTGGGCACGCCCGAGAACCTGAGCGCTGTGGCCCAGATCACCAGCGACTACACCGAAGTGCCGGTGATCACCTACATGCCCGACCTGTCCTGGTGGGACGAGCTCGACATCGAGAACTACCTGGACGCCTGCACCGAGCTGTTGCTGCCGCAGACCACCGTGCTGGTGGGCAACCACAGCACCCTGTGCCGCTGGCTGCTGCCCGAGTGGGAGGGTGACCGCCCGCCGGGACCACGCGACGTCGCCCGCGCCGCTGCGGTGCACGGCGTGCCCTACACCCTGGTGACCGGCTTCAACGCGGCCGACCAGCACCTGGAAAGCCACCTGGCCTCGCCCGAGACCGTGCTCGCCACGGCCCGCTACGAGCGCTTCGAGGCCACCTTCGCCGGCGCCGGCGACACGCTATCGGCCGCGCTGTGCGCCCTCATCGCCAGCGGGGCCGACCTGCAGACCGCCTGCGCCGAGGCCCTGACCTACCTGGACCAGTGCCTGGACGCCGGCTTCCAGCCCGGCATGGGCCACGCGGTGCCCGACCGCCTGTTCTGGGCGCACGAAGAGGACGCCGAGGCCACCGACGAGTCCGCCACCGATCCCGCGCCGCCCGACAGCGCGCTGGACGCGGGCGATTTCCCCCTGGACACCACCCGACACTAACCGACCCATGCCCGACCGCAACCTGGACCTGTTCGAGCGCGCCAAGACCCTGATCCCCGGCGGCGTCAATTCCCCGGTGCGCGCCTTCCGCGCCGTCGGCGGCACGCCGCGTTTCGTGCAGCGCGCGCAAGGCGCCCACTTCTGGGACGCCAATGGCCAGCGCTACATCGACTACATCGGCTCCTGGGGCCCGATGATCCTCGGCCACGGCCACCCCGCCGTGCTCGAAGCGGTGCAAAAGGCCGCGCTCGACGGTTTCTCGTTTGGTGCCCCCACCGAGCGTGAGGTCGAGCTCGCCGAGGCCATCGTGGCCCTGGTGCCCAGCCTGGAGATGGTGCGCCTGGTCAGCTCGGGCACCGAGGCCGGCATGAGCGCGATCCGGCTGGCGCGCGGCGCCACCGGCCGGCGCAAGATCATCAAGTTCGAGGGCTGCTACCACGGCCACGCGGACGCCCTGCTGGTCAAGGCCGGCTCGGGCCTGGCCACCTTCGGCAACCCCACCAGCGCAGGTGTGCCGCCCGAGGTGGTGCAGCACACCCTGGTGCTTGAGTACAACAACCTCGAACAGCTCGACGCCGCCTTCGCCGAGCACGGCGCCGACATCGCCTGCCTGATGATCGAACCGATCGCCGGCAACATGAACTTCGTGCGCGCCAGCCTGCCCTTCATGGCGCGCTGCCGCGAGCTGTGCACCCGGCACGGCGCCCTGCTGGTGTTCGACGAGGTCATGACGGGTTTTCGCGTGGCCCTGGGCGGCGCGCAGAGCGTCTACGCCCGCCAGCTCCCCGGCTTCGAGCCCGACATGACGGTGATGGGCAAGGTCATCGGCGGCGGCATGCCGCTGGCGGCTTTCGGCGGCAAGCGCGCCGTGATGGAGCAGCTCGCGCCGCTGGGCCCGGTCTATCAGGCCGGCACGCTGTCGGGCAACCCGGTGGCCACGGCCTGCGGCCTGGCCACCCTGGCCGAGATCCGCCGGCCCGGCTTCTTCGAGGCCTTGTCGGCGCGCACGCGCCAGCTGGTCGACGGACTGAAGGCCGCGGCCGACCAGGCCGGCGTGCCCTTCAGCGTGGACGCCGAGGGCGGCATGTTCGGCTTCTTTCTCATGCCGGGGCTGCCGCAGAACTACCAGGCCGTCATGAAGACCGAGGGCGCCCGGTTCAACGCCCTCTTCCACGGCCTGCTCGACCGCGGCGTCTACATCGCGCCCGCGCTGTACGAGGCCGGCTTCGTGAGCGCGGCCCACAGCGAGCAGGACATCGCCGACACCGTGGCGGCGGCCAGCGAGGTGTTCAAGACGCTGCCTCGAGTGGCGTGACGTGTCGAGCGTCGCCGCGGAACCGGCTTTGCCGGGCCGCGGGCGACGCCCCCTGAAAGGGGGGAAGCGGCCCTCAGGCCGCTGCGGGGGTCAGTGGCGAAAATGCCGCACGCCCGAGAACACCATCGCCACGCCGCGCTCGTTCGCGGCGTCGATGACCTCCTGGTCGCGCATGGAGCCGCCGGGCTGGATCACGCAGCTGGCGCCGGCGTCGACCACCACGTCCAGACCGTCGCGGAACGGGAAGAAGGCGTCGCTGGCCACCGCCGTGCCCTGCAGCGAGAGATTCGCGTGGCCCGCCTTGATGCTGGCGATGCGCGCCGAGTCGAGGCGGCTCATCTGGCCCGCGCCCACGCCCATGGTCATGCCGTCCTTGCAGAAGACGATGGCGTTGGACTTGACGAACTTGGCCACCTTCCAGGCGAACAGCAGGTCTTCGAGCTGCTGCGGCGTGGGCTGCAGCGTCGTCACCACCTTCAGGTCCTCACGCTTGAGCACGTGGTTGTCGGCCGACTGGATCAGCAGGCCCGAGCCCACGCGCTTCACGTCGGACAGGTTCAGTCCCTTGTCCCAGGCCGTGGGTCCGCCGGGCGGCAGATCGATCTGCAGCACGCGCACATTGGCCTTGGCCTTGAACACGGCCAGCGCCTCGGGCGAGTAACCCGGCGCCATCAGCACCTCGACGAACTGCTTGCTGATCGCCTCGGCCGCCGCGCCGTCGAGCGGGCGGTTGAGGGCGATGATGCCGCCGAAGGCGCTGGTCGGGTCGGTCTGGAAGGCTTTCTGGTAGGCCTGCAGCGGGCCGCCGCCCACGGCCACGCCGCAGGGGTTGGCGTGCTTGACGATGACGCAGGCCGGCTCGTCGAAGCTCTTGACGCATTCCCAGGCGGCGTCGGCGTCGGCGATGTTGTTGTACGAGAGCTCCTTGCCCTGCAGCTGCTTCGCCGTGACCAGCGAGCCCGGCGCGGGGTACAGGTCGCGGTAGAAGGCGGCCGTCTGGTGCGGGTTCTCGCCGTAGCGCAGGTCCTGCAGCTTGATGAAGCGGCCATTGGCCTGGGCCGAATAGGCGCTGCGCTTCGGCACCTCGTCCGCCGCGTCGAACTCGATGGAGGACAGGTAGTCGCTGATCGCGCCGTCGTAGTTGCTGATGCGGTTGAACGCCGCCACCGACAGGCCGAAGCGCGTCTTGTCGCTGAGCTTGCCGCTGGCCCGCAGCTCCTCGACCACACCCGCGTACTGGGAGGCGTCGGTGAGCACGGCCACGTCCTTCCAGTTCTTGGCGGCGCTGCGCACCATGGCCGGGCCGCCGATGTCGATGTTCTCGATCGCGTCGGCCAGCGTGCAGCCGGCCTTGGCCACCGTGGCCTCGAAGGGGTAGAGGTTCACCACCAGGATGTCGATGGTCTGGATGCCGTGCTCGCGCAGCGCGGCCATGTGCTCGGGCAGGTCGCGCCGCGCCAGCAGGCCGCCGTGCACCTTGGGGTGCAGCGTCTTCACGCGGCCGTCGAGCATCTCGGGAAAGCCGGTCACCTCGGCCACCTCGGTGACGGGCAGGCCCTGCTCGGCCAGCAGCTTGGCGGTGCCGCCGGTGGACAACAAGGTCACGCCGAGGGCGTGCAGCGAACGGGCGAGGTCGACGATGCCGGTCTTGTCGGAAACGGAAATAAGGGCACGCATGGGAAAGAAAGGGAGAGGTTGGGGATTCAGTCGAGCAGGCCGTGGTCGAGCAGCTTCTTGCGCAGGGTGTTGCGGTTCAGGCCCAGCCACTGCGCGGCGCGCGACTGGTTGTACTGGGCCTGGGCCATCACCACCTCGAGCAGGGGACGCTCCACCGCTTTCACCAGCATGTCGTAAAGGTGGGCGGGCTCGGTGCCATCGAGGTCGCGGAAGTAGCCCTCGAGGCTGTCGCGGATGCACTCGTCCAGCGGATTCGTCTTTTTCATGCGGCCAGCTTCCAATCGGCGCGATCGCCGAAGTCCGCGGCCATCCAGGCATCGAAGGCCTGGCTGACGACACGGCGTTGGTCATCGATGGTGTGGGTGGCGTTGACGCTCGCGCGAAAACGCGCGGCCTCGCCCGCGGGCAGGGCCAGCGACTGCACGTACCAGCCCAGGTGCTTGCGCGCGCTGCGCACGCCGGTGTCTTCGCCGTACAGGTCGTAGTGGTCGTCCAGGTGGTCGAGCAGCCAGCCCTTCACCTGCGACAGCGCGGGCGGCGGCAGGTGCTCGCCCGTGGCCAGGAAGTGCGCGATCTCGCGGAAGATCCACGGCCGCCCCTGCGCCGCGCGGCCGACCATGACGGCGTCGGCGCCGGTGCGCCGCAACACCTCGCGCGCGGCCTCGGGCGAATCGATGTCGCCGTTGGCCACCACCGGAATGCGCACGAGGCTCTTGATGTGGGCCACGGTGTCGTGTTCCGCCTGCCCCTTGTAGCCCTGCTCGCGCGTGCGGCCGTGCACCGTGAGCATCTGCACGCCCGCGCGCTCGGCGGCCAGGGCCAGCACCGGCGCGTTGCGCACCGCGGCGCACCAGCCAGTGCGCATCTTGAGCGTGACCGGCACGCCCCGCGGCTCGCAGGCCCGCACCACGGCCTCGACGATGCCGATGGCGAGCGCCTCGTCCTGCATGAGCGCGCTGCCGGCCCACTTGTTGCAGACCTTCTTGGCCGGGCAGCCCATGTTGATGTCGATGATGCGCGCGCCGCGGTCGATGTTGTAGCGGGCGGCGTCGGCCATGGACTGGGGGTCGGTGCCCGCGATCTGCACGGCGATGGGCGCGGACTCGCCCTCGTGGTTGGCGCGGCGCGAGGTTTTGAGGCTGTCCCAGAGCTCGCGCCGGCTGGTCACCATCTCGCTCACCGCGTAGCCCGCGCCCAACCGCTTGCACAGCTTGCGGAACGGCCGGTCCGTCACCCCGGCCATGGGCGCGACGAACAGGGCATTGGGCAGGACGTGGGCCCCGATCTGCATGGCGTGGCGGAACTGGCTGGACGGCGGGTTCGGAGGGGGACGCCGGGGACGGGCCGGCGGCGGAGGGCGGATTGTATCTGCTCAAATTTTCAGCAGACGAAGCGTCTGCCGGCACCACCGCATGCGCCCGCCGCGCCAGGGCCCGCCCCCAACCATCGGCCATATGGCCTGGCAACGGCACGGAACCCGTTGCACGCCCTTGCAACCCAGGTGTCGCATGCAGTCCATCACCTTGCTGGGCCGCGGCAATCGAGCAACCGCAGCCCTCTGGCGCGCTCTCAAGGTGACCCCGACATGAAAGCCTCATCCGGTACGAAGCGCCCGCCCGCCGGCCAGCATCCCCTGCAACCGGTTGTCGACAGGCTCCACAAGATCAACAAGAAGCACCCCGGAGCCGTGTTGTCCCTTCGCGAGAACCAGACGCTGAACCCGGACACTGTCGACGACCTGAAAGCCCGGCGCGGTGGCCTGCTCGGCAGAGTGTTGAACCCGTTCAGCCATCGGCGGCAATTCGCGGAGGGAAGCACGCAGGCGCTGAACTTCCTCCTCAAGACACTGGACCAGCACCAGCACAGCTTGAGCCCCGAGATCGCGAAGCAGGGCCGCAAGCAAGTGGAGCAACTCCTTCAGCAACCCCTTGGCAAGGGCCTTCCGGTGCAGGAGGCCCTCAACATCTACCAGGACATGCTGCAGCGCCAGCTGCACCAGTGCAGCGACGCCGCGGCGCGGGCCCGAAGCGCCGATGAGGCCTACAGGCAACGGTTCGATGACCAGCGACAACGGCCCCCGCAACGCCCCTCGACCCCGGTGCTGGCGCCAGACCAAATGGCCCACAACGCCCAAACCCTGTCGGACGCCTACCGCGACGCCGCCGGCAAGGCCTCGCGAGGGGAACCCGATGCAGGGCCCCCACCGGCCAACCCGCAGGCGGGTGCACTCGGCCAGTTGGCGCCCCTGCTGCACATCCTTCAAACGGCAATTGATAGCCCCGATGGGCATCGGGCCAGGCAGTTGCAAGACGTGTGGGAGGGCCTGGCGTGCCCGCAGGACATCGAAGAGGCCTTCACCCCACTGCGTTTTTCCCGGCATGTCCAGACCCTGCTGCAGAGCTGCAGCGACGCCCTGCAGGCGCTCAAGCGGGCGCAGTCCGACGGCGACCTTCGCGAAATGCGCACCTGCTGCGAAGGCTACGCGGCCTGCTTTGAGCAACTGATCGGCGACCTGACCGCCGCCGCCCGCGATCTTCTGGGCGCCGTGGCCGGCGGGCAGCTGCCCGCCGGCCTGCCCACGCCAGACAGCGTGTTCTTGCTGGACCTGGGAGAAACGCTGCTGGCCGCGGCCAAGGCATTGGCGGATTCGGAAAGCCCCTCGATGGCCAACCACCAATCGGCGCTCGCCTTGCTGGCGCGCGACGACGCCCAGCTGCGCACCGTGCTCGAGCACTGGAGCCGCCCGCACCGCCTCGACCAGCCACCTGGCGCCCCCCTGCCCGCCCAGAAACCGCGTGTCGATGCAAGAACGCAGATCGGCAAGCGCAACGCCCCCACGCCACCCGGGATGCCCATTCGCCGGCCACTCGGCCAGCTGGGCCAATACCGGATCAAAGGAAGCCCCATCGACAGCGGCGATGAATGGACCTCCAAGCCAGACGTGCCGATGCCCCCGCTCGTCAGCGCAGGGCCCAGCGAAAAAGCAGCGCCAACCGATCCGGTGGGGAGCTTCGACGATCAAGTCGAGGATTTCCTGAACGACATGGAAGCGCGGCAAACGTCTTTGCCCGGCCTGGAGTCGGTGACCTCGTTCGTCAACAGCCCGAGGCGCGGACCCGCTCCCGACACAGAGGAAAACACGGACGCGCTGCGGCGGCTGGTGGACGAGGAGTTGGAGAACCTGTTGGTGCAGATGGAAGAAGGACGCCAGCCCAAGCCCATGGGGTCCAAGTCCATGGGCTACGGCCTCGGCGACCCGGCTCCTGACCGGCAGCGGGCTTTCTCGGTCCCGGCGATCCCCAGCGGCAGAGCGACGCAGTCCACGAACCCCCAGGAGCCGACGGATGAGAAACCGTCGCGCCTGCAGCGGGTGACCCGACAGGTATCCAACTCCTGGTGGAAGCGGTCACCGTCAAAGTCGGGCCAATGAGTCCCCGTCCGCCGCATGGTTCACCCTCCCGCGCGCCAGCCGAGGCGGCGCGCGGGTCTCTGGATCGGTGACAGAATCCGCGCGGCCCACCCGCCGCGCCCATGCCCCCCTGGTTCCAGCACCTCGCCCAACTGCTCGCCCTGCCTGAGGTCGGGCTGACCACCGTCTTCGTGGTGGCCTTCGTCTCGGCCACGCTGCTGCCCATGGGCTCCGAGCCTGCCGTCTTCGGGCTCATCAAACTCAACCCCGAGTTGTTCTGGCCCGCCGTGCTGGTGGCCACGGCCGGCAATACGCTGGGTGGCGCCGTGAGCTGGGCCATGGGCCTGGGCACGCACCGGCTGGTGGACCGGGCGCGCGGCAACAGCACCGAGCTGCGCGCCCTGCGCTGGCTGGAGCGCTTCGGCCCCAAGGCCTGCCTGCTGAGCTGGCTGCCCGTGGTGGGCGATCCGCTGTGCGCCGTGGCCGGCTGGCTGCGCTTTCCGTTCTGGCCCTGCGTGGCCTACATGGCCATCGGCAAGTTCGCGCGCTACCTCAGCATGACGGCCGCGCTGCTGTGGGTGTTTCCCGAAGGGCTGTCCTTGTGAGACGCGATCCGTCCGCCCCCATCCTGTGGGCCCTCATGATCGGCAACCTCGTCATCGGCACGGGGGTCATGGTGGTGCCCGGCACGCTGAACGACATCAGCCAGTCGCTGGGCATTTCGGTGCCGCAGGCGGGGCAACTGATCACGGCCGCCGCCATCCTCATGGGCCTGGGCGCGCCGCTGTTCGCCGGCCTGGTGGCGGGCTGGGACCGGCGGCGCCTGCTGACGGGCTCGCTGATCTGGTACGGCCTGCTGCACGCGGCCTGCGCGCTGGCGCCCAACTACGCCACCCTCATGCCCCTGCGCGTGCTGGCGGTGATCTCGCCCGCCGTGTTCACGCCGCAGGCCGCGGCCTGCGTGGGCCTGCTGGTGCCGCCCGAGCAGCGCGGGCGCGGCATCACCTTCGTGTTTCTGGGCTGGTCGGTGGCGTCGGTGATGGGCATGCCTTTGGCCGCCTGGATCGGCGGGGCCTGGGGCTGGCGCTGGGCCTTCGGCCTGGTGGCGGTTTCGGCCTGGCTGGTCAGCCTCTGGGTCTGGCGCGCCATGCCCGACGGCGTGCGGCCCGCTGCGCTGTCGCGCGAGGCCTGGGGCCGCACCCTGGGCTCGGCGCCGCTCATGATGGCGGTGGGCGTGACCCTGCTCTCGGCCTTCTCGCAGTTCACGCTGTTCTCGTACTTCGCGCCCTACTTCGCGCAGACGCATGGGCTGAACGGCGCCGGGCTGTCGCTGCTGTTCCTGTGGTTCGGCGCCTTCGGCCTGCTGGGCAACGTGCTGGTGTCGCGCTCCATCGACCGCATCGGCGCGCCGCGCGCGGTGCTCATCACCCTGAGCCTGATCGCGCTGACGCTGTTGCTGTGGCCGCTGGGCCGCGCCTCGGTCTGGCTGCAGGCGCTGGTGCTGGTGCCCTGGGCGCTGGGCTGCTTCTCGGCCAACTCGGCGCAGCAGGCGCGGCTGGTGCATTTGTCGCCCGCCCTGGCGCCGGCGACGGTGGCCTTGAACAGTTCGGCCATGTACAGCGGGCAGGCGCTCGGGGCCGCGCTGGGCGGGCTGATGATCGCCCAAGGGCACATGCTGAGCCTGCACACCGTGGGCCTGGTGGTGGCGGCCACGGCCATCGCCCTGAGCGTGTGGGCGGGCGGGGTGTCGCGCCCGGCGCCCGCCGCCCAGGTCGCCCCACCCGGCCCATCGACCTAGTCCACCGCCGGGGGAACGCCTCGGCGGGCCCGGCCACTCAAGGCAGCACATCCCCAGCCACCGTCCGCCGAGGCCCCATGACCGAACTCCGCACCCCCGAAGAAGCCGCTGCCTGTCTGGTGGCCGCCGCCGAGCACAGCGAGGCCGTCGAGGCCGTGGTGGAACTGCGCGAGGCCACCTGGCTGGTGCATTTCGAAACCGGCGGCGAATGCGTGGTCGAGTGGGCCCAGCACCCGCTGCGCCTGGTGCTCACCACCGCACTGGGCGAACCGGCGCCCGAGGCGCGCGCCAAGGTGCACTCGGCCGCCCTCACCTTCAACCTGCTGTGGGGCGAACTGGGCAGCATGCGCCTGGCCAAGGACGACGAGGACGAGAACCTGCTCCTGATCAACGACGTGTTCCCGCAAGACGAGTCGAGCCGGCACATCGTGCTGGCCAACGAGATGCTGCGGCTGGAGGGCCTGCGCCTGCTGTGGTCCATGTACATTGAAAGCGCCGCCGCGGCCGACGGCGAAGCCCCGAAGATCCCCAGCGCGATGCTCACGCGCGCCTGAACCGGTCTCGCGCCCACGAACGAACGCCCGTTTCAACATCCCTGAGGCACCTCGCATGTCCACCCCCACGCCCACCTCCGACGACGCGACCGCCGCGCCCGCCACCGATGAGGCGGGCGCCGCCCACCGGGCCGCCGCGCCTCAGGGGCACCTGATCTTCCGCCGGCCTGGTGGGGCGCCCACGGTGACGGCCAACGCGCGCGACGCCGCCCGCCGCGAATGGCTGCTGGACCACCTTGCCCGCCGCCAGGCCCGCCGCGACGCCACCGTGGCCCTGATGCGCAGCCGCCACCTGCCCGACGCAGCGGCGGCCGACCCCCAGCTGCAATCGGAGCTGAGCCGGCTCATGGCCTTTCTGCGCCAGTCGCCCGGGGCCGGCGACACGCCAGCCGATGACGGGGCCACCCGGGGCGCGCCACCGTCGGAATGACAAAGGGCCCCCTTGGGGCCCTTTTTTTTGGGGGACAGCGGCCGAGGCCTTCAGCCCGAGAACAGGAAATTCATCACGTCGCCGTCCTTGACGACGTACTCCTTGCCTTCGGCGCGCATCTTGCCCGCCTCCTTCGCGCCCTGCTCGCCACCGTGCGCGATGTAGTCGTCGAAGGCGATGGTCTGGGCGCGGATGTAACCCTTCTCGAAGTCGGTGTGGATCACGCCCGCGGCCTGGGGGCCGGTGTCGCCGGCGTGGATGGTCCAGGCGCGCACCTCTTTCACGCCGGCGGTGAAGTAGGTCTGCAAGCCCAGCAGCTGGTAGGCGGCGCGGATCAGGCGGTTCAGGCCGGGCTCCTCCTGCCCCAGCTCCTTGAGGAATTCGAGCCGGTCGGCGTCGTCCATCTCGGAGAGTTCGGCCTCGATCTTGGCGCAGATGGCGACCACGGGCGCGTTCTGCTTGGCGGCGAAGGCCTGCAGGCGGTCGAGCAGCGGGTTGTTCTCGAAGCCGTCTTCCGACACGTTGGCCACGAACATCGCGGGCTTGGCCGTGATGAGGAAGAACTGCTTGAGCTGCGCCTGTTCTTCCTTGCTGA
Source organism: Hydrogenophaga sp. 70-12 (assembly GCF_001897365.1). Classification (NCBI taxonomy): domain Bacteria; kingdom Pseudomonadati; phylum Pseudomonadota; class Betaproteobacteria; order Burkholderiales; family Comamonadaceae; genus Hydrogenophaga; species Hydrogenophaga sp. 70-12. The sequence continues at coordinate 23,320 of NZ_MKSS01000414.1, read as the reverse complement.
AATCGATGGTGCGCACCGGCTGGGTGTCGTTGAGCGCGGCCTGGCATTTCTCCAGGATGGCCAGTTGCTTGATCGACTCCTTGTCGCCCGAGCGCGCGGTCTTGCTGATGCGGTGAATGGCCTTTTCCACCGAGGCCAGGTCGGCCAGGCAGAGCTCGGTCTGGATGACCTCGATGTCGGCGATCGGGTCGACCTTGTTGGCCACGTGGATCACGTTCGGGTCTTCAAAGCAGCGCACCACGTTGACGATGGCGTCGGTCTCGCGGATGTGCGCGAGGAACTTGTTGCCCAGGCCCTCGCCGGTGCTCGCGCCCGCCACCAGGCCGGCGATGTCCACGAACTCCACGATGGCCGGCACGATGCGCTCGGGTTTGACGATCGCGGCCAGTTGCGCCAGGCGCGGATCGGGCACCTCGACCACGCCCGTGTTGGGCTCGATGGTGCAGAACGGGTAGTTCTCGGCCGCGATGCCGGCCTTGGTGAGGGCGTTGAAGAGCGTGGACTTGCCCACATTGGGCAGGCCCACGATGCCGCATTTCAAGCTCATGACGTGGGTGGGGGAGTTGCGGCTTGCCGAGGGCGCGGCCCTCGTTCTGCCAGGGGGAAATGGGTGCCGATTGTACTGAGCGGGGGTGTTCAGGCCCCGGACCGGCCGGCCTGCCCGCGCACCCAGCGGGCAAAGGCCTCCACCGCCGCCGAGGCGGGGGCGGTGCGCGGGCGGCACAGGTAGTAGCCGCGCTCGGTGGTGGCGCTGCCGGGCACCGGCATGAGCAGCCGGCCGGCCGCCAGCTCACCCTGCACCATGCAGCGCTGGACCACGGCCACACCCATGCCCGAGCGGGCCGCCTCGATCAGGTTCATCACCAGATCGAAGCCCGTGCCGCGCCAGTGCGCGGGCAGCCGGGTGCCCACGGCCTCGGCCCACAGCGCCCAGTTGTCCCGGTAGTTGCTGTGGTAGAGCTTGGGCAGGGCCAGCAGCGCGTCCGCGCCCACCACGCCCTGCGCCAGCGCGGGTGCGCACACCGCCACGAGCTCGCGGCCCACGAGGTACTGCGCCGCCACCTGCCGGGGCCAGCGCTGGCGCGCCCCGGTCTTGAGCGCCAGCCACAGGTCCACGTCGGCGCGGGTGAAGTCCTCGTCGTGGTGGTACTGGCGGAACTCGATGTCGATGTCCGGGTGTTGGTGGCGGAAATCTTCCAGGCGCGGCAGCAGCCAGAGATTGCCCAGGCTGGGCACCACGGACAATCGCAGGCGCAGGGCCTCGGGGCGGTTGCGAACCCGGCCGGCGGCGGCTTCCAGCGCCGCCACGGGCGCCTCCACCTGGCCGCGCAGCTCGCTGCCCGCCGGGGTCAGTCGCACCCCGGTGGCGGCGCGATCCAGCAGTTGCACGCCCAGGTGGCTTTCCAGCCGGGCCACCGCGCGGCTCACCGCGGCCTGGGTCACGCAGAGATCGTCGGCCGCGCGGCGGAAACTGCCGTGGCGGGCCACGCCCAGAAAGGCGTGCAGCTCGACCAGCGAAGGGCTTCGTATGCGCATGCAAACGATTACATCATGTCATCACCCCGGCCGAAAAAGTCGTTTGCTCCGTGCGGGCCGCCTCCCTACGCTGCGGCTCCCATCCCTGAAGGAGGAGACCGTTCATGCCCCCCATCCCCGCCCTGCTGCGCGCCGCCCTGGCCCTGAGCGCCGCGCTGGTACTGGCCAGCGCCCAGGCCCAGGCCCCGTACCCGAACCGCCCGGTCAAGCTGATCGTGCCCTTCGCCCCCGGCGGCTCGACCGACCTGGCCGCACGCCTGGTGGCCGAATACGGCAGCCGCGAGCTGGGCCAATCCATCGTGGTGGAGAACAAAGCCGGCGCCGGTGGCTCCACCGGCATGGAGTTCGTCGCCCGCGCGCCGGCCGACGGCTACACCCTGGGCATGGCCACGGTCAGCACGCACGGCAGCAACCCGGCGGTCTATGGCAGCAAGCTGCGCTACAACGCCCAGAAGGACTTCGCACCCATCACCAACGTGGCCACCACGCCCAGCGTGTTCGCGGTGCACCCGGGCACGCCAGCCAAGACCATGAAGGAGTTCATCGCCCTGGTCCAGGCCAATCCTGGCAAGTACAGCTTCGCCTCGCCTGGCATCGGTTCGCTGGGCCACGCCAACATCGAGCACTTCATGGCCCTGGCGAAGATGGACCTGCTGCACGTGCCCTACAAAGGCGCCGGCCAGGCCATGACCGACGCCATGTCGGGCCAGGTGACCGCCATCACCGACAACCTGCCCTCGGCGCTGCCGAACATCCAGGCCGGCAAGCTGCGCGCGCTGGCGGTGCTGAGCGACAAGCGCTCGCCCGCGCTGCCGGACGTGCCCACCTACGGCGAACTCGGCTTTCCCCAGATGGGCAACGGCGGCTGGTTCGGCGTGGTCGCGCCGGCCGGCACGCCGCCCGAGGTGGTCGCCCGGCTCAACGCCGCCTTGCACAAGGCCATGAAGCACCCCGAGTTCGTGAAGAAGATGGAGGAGTCGGGCGCCACCCTGATCCCTGGCACGCCCGAGGCCTTCGCCCAGCAGATACAGCAGGCCCTGGAGCGCTACGAGCGCGTGGCGAAGATGGCCAAGATCTCCCTGGACTGAGGCCGATGCCGATCGCCCCGCCCTTCACGCTGCACGCGCCCGTGGCGCCGGCCGTGCCCCTGGTCTGCGACTCCCCGCACAGTGGCACCGACTACCCGGCCGACTACGACCACGCGGTGCCCCGGGCGCTGCTGCGGCGCGGCGAGGACACCCACGTGGACGCGCTGTGGGCCGCCGTGCCCGAGGTGGGCGGCAGCCTGTTGGCGGCCCACTTCCCGCGCACCTACCTGGACTGCAACCGCACGGAGGACGACCTCGACCCGGCCCTGCTCGACGGCCCCTGGCCCACCCCGCTGAACCCCAGCGAGAAGAGCCGCCTGGGCTATGGCCTGGTCTGGCGCAACATCGACGCCGGCACCCCCATCTACGCCCGCCGCCTCACGGTGGCCGAGGTGCGGGCGCGCATCGAGCGCTGCTACCGCCCCTACCACGCGGCCCTGTCGCGCTGCATCGACGAGACCGCCGAACGCTTCGGCGCGGTCTGGCACCTGAACCTGCACTCCATGCCCAACGACGCCTACGAGCGGCTGGGCATCCGCAGCCCACGCCCGCTGGCGGACTTCGTGCTCGGTGACCGCGACGGCAGCACCTGCGAGCCGGCGTTCGTCGACCTGGTGGAGCGCGAGCTGCGCGCGCGCGGCTACTCCGTGGCCCGCAACGACCCGTACAAGGGCGTGCAACTGATCGCGCGCATCGGCCAGCCCGCGCGGCGGCGCCACAGCCTGCAGATCGAGATCCGCCGGCCCATCTACATGGACGAGGTCAGCCGCGAGCGAAACGCCGGCTTCGCCACGGTGCGGCGCGACCTGGGCCAACTGGCGGCCGTTCTGGCGCGCTACGCGAAAGAGCAGGCCGGCGGTTGAACTCTTGCGCCCAGGGCGCGGTGGCGGCGCCGCGTGGCGCCATCGTTCAACAGGGCGCAGCGGCGGGCGCGATGTTCGGCGCCGGGGCCGGGCTCAGTCGAAGCGCCAGTCGGCGCTGACGCGCTGCCCCACGCGCAGCACCCGGCCATCGCCTTCGAGCACGATGGCGTTCATGCCGAAGGTGATGGCCCCGTCCATGCGCGGGTCGGCCCGGTAGCTGCGCATCGCATCGCCCACGGCGTGGCCGGGTTGCCCGGCATCGGGGTCGACGTCCGGGATCGAGCAGCGCGCGCAGGGCTTGACGGGCTCGATCACCGCATCGCCGCCCTCGGCGGCGATGCGCAGGGCGCCGACGCGGTCCTCGTCGTGCGCCTGCAGACCGCCGAGCACGATGTTCGGCCGCACGCGGCGCTGGTCCACCGGCGCGTGGCCGTCGCCCACCAGGCGGGCGTTGAGCTCGTCGAGCGAGGCCGCGCTGGTCAGCAGCAGCGCAAAACCGTCGGCGAACTGGGTGCCGGCCTCGCGGCCGCCGGTCCACTCGGGGTCGCTGGGGCGGCGCACCTCGGGGTCGAAGCGCGCCAGGCGCAGCCGCTTGAGCGGCCCGGGCGCGTCCGGCCCCAGGAAATCGCTGAACCACTGGGCCGCGATATCGCCCATGTCGTAGGCCTGCACGGTGTCGCTCCACACGCGCACGGTGGCCGGCTCCTCGGCCGCGTCCAGCGCCAGGTGCAGCGAGAGCATGCCCGGGGCCCGCAGCACCAGCTGCCCCATCTTGAAGCTGGGCTGGATCAGCGCCATGCGCGGCAGTTCGCGCTGCGTCACGAACCCGCCCTGTTCGTCCACCACCATCCAGGCGCGGTCGTAGAGCAGCCCGGTGTCGGTCAGCTCGGCCTCCTCCAGGCGCACCCCCGCACAGGACTTGATGGGGTAGATCCAGAGTTGCTCGATGGTGGCTTGCACGTCGGCGGTGTCGCTCATGGTGGATGCGGGTATCGGTATCGGCGAAACGACGGATTGTGCCGCGCTCCTAGAATCCCGCCATGTCCCCTTCTTCCTCCCCCCGGCGCGCCGACGTGGCCATCCGCGGCGCCGGCGTGGTGGGCCAGGCCCTGGCCTTGCTGCTCGCGCAGGACCGCCTGCGCGTCGCCCTGGTGGCTCCCGATACCCCCCCGCGCGCCCAGGACGTGCGCGCCTACGCCCTCAACAAGGCCTCGCGCGACCTGCTCGTCTCGCTGCGCGCCTGGCCCGACGCCGTGCCCGGCGCCGTGACCCCGGTGCGCGCCATGCAGGTCTGGGGCGACGACGGCGGCCAGCTGCGCTTCGACGCGGATGCGTTGGGCGCCGAGGCCCTGGCCTGGATCGTGGACGTGCCCGCGCTGGAGCAGCGCCTGGCCGATGCCGTGGGCTTCGCGGCCGGCGTGGAGCGGGTGACCGAGGCCCCGCCGGCCCGGCTCACCGTGGTCTGCGAAGGCCGGCACAGCGCCACGCGCGAGGCCCTGGGCATCGACTACGACACCCACGCCTACCCCCACAAGGCCGTGGCCGCGCGGCTGCGCGCCGAACGGCCGCACGGCGGCGTGGCGCGCCAGTGGTTCGCCCACGGCGAGGTGCTGGCCCTGCTGCCCCTGGGCGGCGCCGACGGCCACGAGCTCGCCCTGGTCTGGTCGCTGCCGGGCCCGCAGGCCGACGAATGGCTCCAGGCCGACGCCCCGGCCTTCGCCGAGGCCGTGCAGGCGCGCTGCGCCCAGGCCCTGGGCTCCCTCACGCCCCTGGGCCCGGCGCAGGCCTGGCCGCTGCAGCTGTCGCGCGCGCGGCGCTGGTTCACCCACACCGAACAGGGCGCCGTGGCCCTGGCCGGCGACGCCGCCCACGCCGTGCACCCGCTGGCCGGCCAGGGGCTCAACCTGGGCCTGGCCGACGCCGCCGAACTGGCCCGCGTGCTGCACGCCCGCGAATACTGGCGCGAACTCGGCGACGCCAAACTGCTCAGACGCTACGAGCGCGCCCGCGCGGCCGATGTCCAGGCCATGTCCGCCGTCACCGACGGCCTGTTCTCGCTCTTCGGCCTGAGCGACCCACGCGTGCAGCTGCTGCGCAACCGCGGGCTCGCCGGCTTCGACCGCAGCGGCCCGCTCAAGCGCTGGTTCGCGCGCCAGGCCATGGGCCTGTCGCTCTGAACCGACTCCCGATCCACGAGACCCGTCCATGAAACTGCCGCTCAAGACCCTCTGGCTGCCGCTGCTCGCCAGCCTGGCCTTCGCCGCCTCGGCCAACGAAGCCGCCATCCGCAAGAACCTCACCGAGCGCCTGCCCAACCTGCCGCCCATCGAGGAGGTGAGCAAGACGCCCTTCCCCGGCCTCTGGGAGATCCGCATCAACCGCTCCGAAATCCTCTACTCGGACAGCGAGGGCAACTACCTGATCCAGGGCTCCATGTTCGACACGCGCAGCCGCGTCGACCTGACCGAACAGCGCGTGCAGAAACTCGGCGCGGTCGACTTCTCCAGCCTGCCGTTGAAGGACGCCTTCAAGGTGGTGCACGGCAAGGGCACGCGCCAGATCGCCGTCTTCAGCGACCCCAACTGCGGCTACTGCAAGCGGCTGGAAAAAACGCTCGCCGAGGTGCAGGACGTGACCATCCACGTCTTCATCTACCCCATCCTCGGCCCCGATTCGGTGAAGAAGGCCCAGTCGCTCTGGTGCGCCAAGGACAAGGGCAAGACCTACATCGACTGGATGCTGCGCGGCACCGCCATCCCCAACGCCAGCTGCGACACCGCCGCCGTGGAGCGCAACGTGGCCCTGGGCCGCGAACTGCGCGTCAACGGCACGCCCACCATCTTTTTCGTCGATGGCACGCGCGTGCCGGGCGCGGTCGACGCCGAGCGCCTGGAGACCCTGCTCAAGACCGCCAAGGCCAAATGAGCACCGCACGACTGTCCGAAGGGGCTCGCCCCGCAGCGCGCCGCGCGCAGGTATGCCGATGAGCACCACACGGCGCCGCCCCTCGCGCGACACGGCCGCCGCCGTGCGCTACCGCATCGCGGTGGACAACCCGCACAGCCACCTCTTCAGCGTCACGCTGACCGTCGAGCGGCCCGCGGCCCGCCAGCGCTTCGCGCTGCCGGTGTGGATTCCGGGCAGCTACCTGGTGCGCGAGTTTTCCCAGCACCTGCAGGGCCTGGACGCGCGCCAGGGCGGTCAGGCGGTGGCGCTCAAGCAGCTCGACAAACACCGCTGGCAGGCCGACAACGCGGCCGGCCAGGCGCTGGAGCTGCGCTACCAGGTCTACGCCTTCGACGCCTCGGTGCGCACCGCCTTCCTGGACGCCACGCGCGGCTTCTTCAACGCCACCAGCACCTGCCTGCGCGCGCTCGGCCTGGAAGACCGGCCGCACGCCCTCACGCTGGAACGCGGCAACGCGCCCGAGGACTGGCAGGCCGCCAGCGGCCTGGGCGCCGCGCGCACCGATGAGCACGGCTTCGGCGACTACCTCGCCACCGACTACGACGAGCTCGCCGACTGCCCGTTCACGCTGGGCCGCTTCTTCAGCGCCGAGTTCGTGGCCGGCGGCGTGCCGCACCGCTTCGTGCTCACCGGCGCCGGCGGCTGGGTCGACACCGAGCGCCTGATCGAGGACACGCGCCGCGTCTGCGAGGCGCAGATCGCCTTCTGGCACGGCGACGGCGCGCCGCCCTTCGAGCGCTACGTCTTCATGCTGCACGCCAGCGGCGACGGCTACGGCGGCCTGGAACACCGCAACAGCACCGCCCTCATCTGCCAGCGCAACGACCTGCCGCGCGCCGGTGCCAAGGACCGCGCGCTCAAGGCCAGCGACGGCTACACCACGCTGCTGGGCCTGATCAGCCACGAGTACTTCCACACCTGGAACGTCAAGCGGCTGCGCCCGGCGGAATTCGCGCGCTACGACTACGACGCCGAGAACTACACCGAGCTGTTGTGGTTCTTCGAGGGCTTCACCAGCTACTACGACGACCTGTTCCTGCGCCGCGCGGGCCTGATCGACGACGCCACCTACCTGCAGCTGGTGGCCAAGAACATCAACCAGGTGAACCAGACGCCCGGGCGTCTGCTGCAAAGCGTGGCCCAGGCCAGCTTCGACGCCTGGGTGAAGTACTACCGCGTGGGCGAGAACACGCCCAACGCCACGGTGAGCTACTACACCAAGGGCGCGCTGGTGGCGCTGTGCCTGGACCTCACGCTGCGCGACGAAGGCCAGGGCTCGCTCGACGAGGTGATGCGCGAGCTCTGGCGCCGCTGCGATGGCGGTCCCCTGCGCGAGAGCGAGGTGCGCGCCGCGCTGCGCCGCGTGGGCGGCCGGGCCTATGGGGCCGAACTCGCCGACTGGGTGCACGGCACCGGCGGGCTGCCGGCCGAGCGCCTGCTCAAGGCCCGCGGCGCCAAGGTGCAGCACGACGCGGCGCCGCTGGCCCAGCGCCTGGGCCTGCGCGTGGGCGAGGCCGGCGGCGCGCTGCACATCAAGACCGTGCTGCGCGGTGGCGCCGCCGAGGCGGCCGGCTTCGCGGCCGGGGACGAGTGGCTGGGCGTGGAGTTCGCGCCCGCGCGGCGCGGCGCGCCGGCCGAGGCCTGGCGCGTGGCGCGCCTGGACGAGGTCGATGCCCTGCGCGGCGCACGCCCCCGGCTCACGGCCCTGGTCTCTCGCGATCGGCAGATCCTGCGCCTGGCCCTGCACTGGCCCGAAGAGCAACAGGCGCTGCGCCTGGGCGTGGACGACGCCGCGCGCCTGGCGGCCTGGCTGAACGCCTGAGCGCCCGGGCCCGCGCGGGCCGCTCAGGACAGGCGCGAGGCCACGTCCTGATCGAACTGGGCGACCGTGGCGGCGTTCTTGAAGTTCAGCAGGCCGTCGCGCACGCGCGGCAGCAGGGCCTGCAGGTCCGCCAGCGTCTTGCAGCCTTCGATGCGCAGGGCCAGCGGCTCGCCCATAGGCCCGAGCTGGTCGTTCACGAAGCGCACCACCAGGCGGCGCGCCTCCGCAAAGGGCAGCGCGGGCGCGGCATCCGCCGGCGCGGGGGCCGGGGCCACGCCGTCCCCGGTGGCCACACCATCCGGCGCCGCCCCCTCGCCCTGCACCCAGCCTTGCCCGGCCAGTTGTTCCAGCAGGGGGGCCGCGTCGGCGCCCAGCAGCTTGTCGAAGTCGGCCACGCTGCGCTTGCCGTCCACCATGATCAGCAGGGAACGCAGGCGCGGCCCCAGGCCAGAGGGGCGGCTGCTCAGGGCCTCGCGGCCCTGTTCCGTTTTGGAGAAGACCAGGTGTTTGTCCATCGCTCGCTGGGCAGGCTTTGGCCGCGAATGTAGCGATCCCCTCCGGGGGTGACCAGCGGGTTTGACCTCAATTCGCCACAAACCCGCCGCCGCCCGTGCGATTCATCGCGGCCGCTGGTCGATCACGCGCCGGGCCTTGCCCTGGCTGCGCTCCACGCCGCCCTCGTGCAGCAGCACCACCTCGATGCTGGTGCCCACGAAGGTCTTCACATCGTGCTGCAGTTCACGCGCGGCGCCACGCGCCTCGTCGGCCTCTGGCGCCAGGCCGGGCCGTGTTTCCACGCGCACCGTCAGGCAGTCCAGGGGGCCCTCGCGGGTGAGCACGCATTGGTAGTGCGCGGTGAGCGCGGCGTGCTTGAGGATGAGCTCCTCGATCTGCGTGGGGAAGACGTTCACGCCGCGCACGATCATCATGTCGTCGCTGCGGCCGGTGATCTTCTCCATGCGGCGCATGGTGCGCGCCGTGCCCGGCAGCAGGCGCGTGAGGTCGCGCGTGCGGTAGCGCACGATGGGCAGCGCCTCTTTCGTGAGGCTGGTGAAGACCAGCTCGCCGAGTTCGCCGTCGGGCAGCACCTCACCCGTCTCGGGGTGGATGATCTCGGGGTAGAAGTGGTCTTCCCAGATGGTCGGGCCGTCCTTGGTCTCCACGCACTCGTTGGCCACGCCGGGACCCATGACCTCGGACAGGCCGTAGATGTCCACCGCGTCCAGCCCCAGGCGCTGTTCGATCGCCAGCCGCATGTCGTTGGTCCAGGGCTCGGCGCCGAAGATGCCGATGCGCAGGCTGCTGTCGCGCGGGTCCAGGCCCTGGCGCTCGAACTCGTCGGCAATGGCCAGCATGTAGCTCGGCGTGACCATGATGATGTCGGGCCGGAAGTCCTGGATCAGCTGCACCTGGCGCTCGGTCTGGCCGCCGCCGAAGGGCACCACCGTCAGGCCCAGCTTCTCGGCGCCGTAGTGCGCGCCCAGGCCACCGGTGAACAGGCCGTAGCCGTAGCTCACGTGCACCAGCTCGCCCGGGCGCGCGCCGCTGGCGCGGATGCTTCGCGCCATCACCGTGGCCCAGGTGTCGATGTCGCGCAGCGTGTAGCCCACCACCGTGGGCTTGCCGGTGGTGCCGCTGCTGGCGTGGATGCGCGCGCACTTCTCCCGCGGCACCGCGAACATGCCGAAGGGGTAGTTGTCGCGCAGGTCGGCCTTGGTGGTGAAGGGGAACTTCGCCAGGTCATCGAGCGAGCGGCAGTCGTCGGGGTGCACGCCCGCGGCGTCGAACTTGGCGCGGTAGACGGGCGAATTGGCATAGGCGTGGGCCAGCGTGGCGCGCAGGCGCTTGAGCTGCAGCGAGCGCAACTCGTCGAGGCTGGCCTTCTCGATGGGTTCCAGGGGGAAGCTGTTCATGCCTTGTCCTCTTCGGGAAACACGTGACCGGGGATCTGCGCGCTCTTGCCGCGAAACATGGCGACCACCTCGCCGCGCTGGTTGCTGACCTTCATGTCGTAGATCCCATGGCGGCCCGACAGCGTCTGCTCCACGCCTTCGCAGGTGAGCACGTCGCCCGCGTGCGCGGGACGCAGGAACTCGATGCTGCAGCCCGCGGCCACGGCGTTGCGGTTGTGGCTGTTGCAGGCAAAGGCGAAGGTGGAATCGGCCAGGGTGAAGATGAAGCCGCCGTGGCAGATCTGGTGGCCATTGAGGTGCAGCGGCTTCACGGCCATGCGCATGGTGGCGCGGCCGGGGCCGCAGGCCAGCAGCTCCATGCCCATGGTGTCCTTGCTGGCCACGTCGTTGGCGAACATGGTCGTGCCGACCTTGTCGGCGCGTTGCTCGGGCGTCATCACTCCCCCTTGAAGCGCGCCGGGCGCTTCTCGCGGAAGGCCATCACGCCCTCGATGTAGTCGTGCGTGCGGCCCAGGGCCGACTGCGTGTCGCGCTCGGCATCGAGCTGCTGGCTGAAGCCACGCGTGGAGGCCTCGCGCAGCAGGCCGCGCGTGGCCACCAGGGCCTTGGTCGGCATGGCCGCGAGCTTGTCGGCCAGGGTGAGCGCGCTGCCCACGCAGTCCTCGGCCACGTCCCAGATCATTCCCCAGTCCTTGGCCTGCTGGGCGGGCAGCTTGTCGCCCGTCATGGCCAGGGCCATGGCGCGCGCCAGGCCCAGGCGCTCCACCAGCAGCCAGCTGCCGCCGGCGTCGGGGATCAGGCCGATCTTGCTGAAGGCCTGGATGAAGCTCGCACCCGGCGCGGCGATGGCGATGTCGCAGCACATGGCCAGGGACGCCCCCGCGCCCGCCGCCACGCCATTGACGGCCGCGATGGTGGGCATGCGCAGCGCCATGAGGCGGCGCGCCGTGGGATTGAAGGCCTGCTCGATCACCGGCCCCGGGTCGGCGCGCTGAACCAGGTCGGGGCCAGGCTCGAAGTCGAACTCCGCCAGGTCGGCGCCGGCGCAAAAGCCGCGCCCCGCACCGGTGATGACCAGTGCGCGGATGGCCGCATGGGCCTCGGCGCGGTCCAGCGCGGCCCAGAGGTCGCGGTGCATGGCGCGCGTGAAGCTGTTCAGGGCCTCGGGGCGGTTGAGGGTCAGCAGGGCCACGGCCCCGCGTTCCTCGTACACCACGGTGGTGTCGCTCATCGTGTCTCCTCGTTGGGTGGGTCGGCGGCAATTTACCATTAACCAACCGATCGGTCGGCTAATATTTTCCCTGACGCTATAGTGATTGGTTGAACCGCGTACCCCTACCGAGGAGACCCATGAGCACCACCCCCGAATGCATCACCGTGCGCACCGAAGGGCGCGTCGGCATCGTCGCGCTGAACCGGCCCAAGCAGCTCAACGCGCTGAACGACCAGCTCATGGACGAGCTGGGCGCCGCGCTCAAGGCCTTCGATGCCGACCCGGACATCGGCTGCATGATCGTCACCGGCAGCGAGAAGGCCTTCGCCGCCGGCGCCGACATCGGCGCCATGGCCACGTACGACTTCGCCGACGTCTACAAGGGCGACTACATCACCCGCAACTGGGAGCAGATCCGCTCGGTGCGCAAGCCCGTCATCGCCGCCGTCAGCGGCTTCGCCCTGGGCGGCGGCTGCGAACTGGCGATGATGTGCGACTTCATCATCGCCGCCGACAACGCCAAGTTCGGCCAGCCCGAGATCAAGCTGGGCATCATCCCCGGCGCGGGCGGCACGCAGCGCCTGCCGCGCGCCGTGGGCAAGTCCAAGGCCATGGACCTGGTGCTCACCGGCCGCATGATGGACGCCACCGAGGCCGAGCGCGCCGGGCTGGTCAGCCGTGTGGTGCCGCTCGACAAGCTCATGGACGAGGCCCTGGGCGCGGCGCTCATCATCTGCGGCTTCTCGCTGCCCAGCGTGCTGGCGGCCAAGGAATCGGTCAACCGCGCCTTCGAGGGCTCGCTGTCCGACGGCGTGATGTTCGAGCGCCGCCTGTTCCACGCCATGTTCGCCACCCGCGACCAGAAAGAAGGCATGGCGGCCTTCGTGGAAAAGCGAAAACCCGATTTCAAGGGCGCCTGAGGCCGTCGCGGCTTGGGCTATAATGCGCGGCTTCGGCGATATAGCTCAGTTGGTTAGAGCGCAGCATTCATAATGCTGATGTCGGTGGTTCAAGTCCACCTATCGCCACCAGACCAGCGAGGCGGGTTCCGGCAACGGGACCCGCCTTTTTCATTCCCGCCGCCCGATCCGCCATGGCCCTCAAGTCCACCGTTTTCAAGGCGCACCTGCAGATCGCCGACATCGATCACGGCCACTACGCCGACCACGCCCTCACCCTGGCCCGCCACCCCAGCGAGACCGACGAGCGCATGATGGTCCGCCTGGCCGCGCTGGCGCTGAACGCGCACGAGCTGGTGGACATCTGCGGCGGCGACGGCACCCTGGCCTTCGGCGCCGGCCTGTCGGACCCGGACGACCCCGACCTGCACCTGACCGACTTCACCGGCCGCAAGCGCCTGTGGGTGGAGGTCGGCCAGCCCGAGGACAAGCCGCTGGCCAAGGCCTGCAGCCAGGCCGACGCGGTGCGCGTCTACGCCTTCGGCCCCGCGGCCGAGGTCTGGTGGCGCGGCATCGAGAACAAGCTGACGCGGCTGGACAAGCTGCAGGTCTGGCGCCTGCCGGCCGACGCGGCGCCCGCGCTGGGGGCGCTGGCCGAGCGCAGCATGCAGCTGCAGGCCACGGTGCTCGAGGGCGTGCTCACGCTCAGCGGCGAGCGCGGCAGCGTGAGCCTGGAGCCCGTGCGCTGGCGGTGAGCCCGGCAACGCACGCGTGAGACAATCGCCGACTTCGTTCAGCCTCTGGATCAACACCATGAACCGCTGTCTCACCTCCCTGGCGATCGGGACCTCGCTGGCCCTGGCGGGCGCCGCGCAAGCGCAGTCCGAAGCCTCCACCACCAGCACCACGACCACCACGGTCCTGCCGGCCCCCGCGCCCGGCGCGCAGGTCGGCGTGCGCAGCTTCCCCAAGGAAGCCCTGCGCGGCACCCTGACCGTCAAGCTGCCGCCCCACGTCGAGATGGACGACCGGGTCACCCGGCTCACGCCCGGCGCGCGCATCCTCGACGAAAGCAACCGCAACCTGCGCTCGGCCTCGCTGGTGAACCGCGAACTCACGGTCAACTACCTGATGGACCGCCAAGGCCAGATCACGCAGGTCTGGATCCTGAGCGAGGCCGAGAAGAAGGAGCGCCGCCGCACCCTGGGTGTGGAGCGCAACTTCAGCTTCGAATCGCAGCAGGGCGCGGCCCAGCCGGCCACCCTGCCCGCCACCCGCTGATCCCCCATTGAATGCGTGCCCCGCCATGGGGCGCAACGGGCGCTTCGCGCCCGCAGGAGCTTTGCCATGAGCCAACAGAAAAAGGTGTTCATCAAGACTTTCGGGTGCCAGATGAACGAGTACGACTCGGACAAGATGGCCGACGTGCTGGGCGCCGCCGAGGGCTACGAGCCCACCGACGACCCCGAGCAGGCCGACCTCATCCTCTTCAACACCTGCTCGGTGCGCGAGAAGGCGCAGGAAAAGGTGTTCTCCGACCTCGGCCGCGTGAAGCACCTCAAGCAAAAGGGCGTGCTCATTGGCGTGGGCGGCTGCGTGGCCAGCCAGGAAGGCGACGCCATCATCCAGCGCGCGCCCTTCGTCGACGTGGTGTTCGGCCCGCAGACCCTGCACCGCCTGCCCGAGCTGCTGGCGCAGCGCCAGAAGCAGGCGCGCCCGCAGGTGGACATCAGCTTCCCCGAGATCGAGAAGTTCGACCACCTGCCGCCCGCCAAGGTCGACGGCGCCTCGGCCTTCGTCTCCATCATGGAGGGCTGCTCCAAATACTGCAGCTACTGCGTGGTGCCCTACACGCGCGGCGAGGAGGTGAGCCGTCCCTTCGACGACGTGCTGGTGGAGATCGCCGGCCTGGCCGACCAGGGCGTGAAGGAGGTGACGCTGCTGGGCCAGAACGTCAACGCCTACCGTGGCGCCATGGGCGGCACCAGCGAGATCGCCGACTTCGCCCTGCTCATCGAGTACGTGGCCGATATCCCCGGCATCGAGCGCATCCGCTACACCACCAGCCACCCGAACGAGTTCACGCAGCGCCTGATCGACGTCTACGCGCGTGTCCCGCAGCTCGTGAGCCACCTGCACCTGCCGGTGCAGCACGGCAGCGACCGCATCCTCATGGCCATGAAGCGCGGCTACACCGCCATGGAATACAAGAGCACGATCCGCAAGCTGCGGGCGATCCGGCCCGACATCTCCATGAGCAGCGACTTCATCGTCGGCTTCCCCGGCGAGACCGAGGACGACTTCAACAAGATGATGAAGCTGATCGAGGACGTGGGCTTCGACAGCAGCTTCTCCTTCATCTTCAGCCCGCGCCCCGGCACGCCCGCGGCCAACCTGCCCGACGATACGCCGCACGAGGTGAAGCTCAAGCGCCTGCAGCACCTGCAGGCCACCATCGAGGCCCATGTGCGGCGCATCAGCGCCAGCCGCGAGGGCACCGTGCAGCGCATCCTGGTCGAAGGCGCCGCGCGCCGCCCCGGTCCCGGCGGCGCGGCCGAGCTCATGGGCCGCACCGAGTGCAACCGCATCGTCAACTTCGACGGCGGCCCGAACGGCGCGCGCCTGGTCGGCCAGATGATCGACGTGCGCATCACCCAGGCCCTGCCGCACTCCTTGCGCGGCGAGGTGGCGATGAACACCCCCGCGGCGCTTCGCGCCACCCCCTCAAGGGGGCAACACCTGCGGCCCGGCGAAGCCGGCTCCGCGGTGTCCCTGGACTGAATCCCCTTCGCTCGTGCGGCCCTCCTCGCTCTCGTTTCAACAGCTGCTGCTGGTCGCCTTCCTGCTGATCGGCGCGCTGCTCGGCGGCGCGGCGGTGCGCACGCTGTTCTCGCTGGAGACCCTGCTCGGGCAGAGCCGCGAGGGCACGGCCCAGGCCATCGCCCTGTCCACGGCGGCGCAGTCGCTGTCCGAGCGCAGCCTCACCATGGAGCGCGCGGCGCGCCAGTCGCTGGTGCTGCGCGACAGCCAGCTGCGCCAGCGTTTCGGCGAGGCCGCCAGCGACGCGCGCGACATCCTGCAGCGCCTGCAGGACAACGAGCTGCCGCCCGAGTTCGCGCAGAACTGGCGCGAACAGATGCAGGCCGTGGCCGAACTGCTCGACGGCCCGCCCGAAACCGCGCTGGACCGCGAACGCGACGTGGCGCGCGCCTTCCGCGAGCTCGACGGCCACAGCGCGGCCATCGCGCAGAAAGTGCAGTCCATCATCGCCGCGCGCAACGCCGCGCTGCAGGCTGGCTTCCAACGCAGCCAGGAGCAGCTCACGCAGGTCGTCACCGGCGCCATCCTGCTGGCCGCCGGCATGGCCCTGGGCTTTGGCGTGTGGCTGGCCAAGCCTTTCAAGCGGCTGGAGCGCGCCATCGTCTCCCTGGGCGAGAACCGGCTCGACCAGCCGATCGACATCGTCGGCCCGAGCGACGTGCGCCGCGTCGGCCAGCAGCTCGACTGGCTGCGCCTACGACTGACCGAACTCGACGCCGACAAGGCGCGCTTCCTGCGCCACATCTCGCACGAGCTGAAGACGCCGCTGGCCTCGCTGCGCGAGGGGGTCTCGGTGCTGGGCGACGGCGTGGCCGGCGCGCTCAACCCCGACCAGGCCGAGGTGGTCAACATCCTGCAGCACAACACCCAGGTGCTGCAGACCCAGATCGAGGCACTGCTGCGCTTCAACGCCGTGGCCTTCGAGGCCCGCCAGCTCAGGCGCGAGCGCACCGACCTGCGCGCCCTGCTCGACGACCTGGTGGAAGAACAGCGCCTGCACTGGCAGGCGCACGGCCTGCAGGTGCGCGTCGAGGGCGATCCGGTCTGGCTGCAGGTCGACCGCGAGAAGATGGCCTCGGCCATCGGCAATCTGCTGCTCAACGCCATTCGCTTTTCGCCGCAGGATGGCACCATCCGCCTGGTGTTGCTGGGCCTGCCGGGGCGCGTGAGCATCGACATCGTCGACCAGGGGCCCGGCGTGGCCGAGGCCGACCGCGACCGCATCTTCGAGCCTTTTTATCGCGGAGAACGCCAGCCCGATGGCGCGGTGCGCGGCACCGGCATCGGCCTGTCCATCGTCCATGAGTACATCGTCGCCCACGGCGGCCGTGTCGAGCTGCTTGACAGCCCCGCCGGCGCCCACTTCCGCATCGAGTTGCCCCATGCCACATGAACCCGCGCGCCCCACGGCGCCCGCCCGCTTCGATCCCTCCCGCACCCGGGTCGGGCTCTGGCTGGCCACCTGCGCCCTGAGCGCCTGCGCCACCACCCCGCTGCCGCCGTCGCCGGCGCCCGCCCCGCCCGCCGCCAGGAGCGCGCCCCAGGCGGCGCCGGCGCCAGTGAGCACCGCTGCGCCCCAGGCGGCCCAGCAGGCTCATCCGCCCGCCGCCGCGCCCGTGGCCGCCGCCGCAGCCCCAGCCCCGCTGGCACCGTCCCTGGTGCAGCCGGCGCCGGCCAGCGCGACCGAGGGCGAGGCCGCCGCCCGGCTGCTGCGCTACGCCGACCGCGTGCGCGGCCTCAGCCCGGCCGAACTGAGCCTGGAGATCGCCGCCATCGGTGACCCCGGCGGCGCGCCCGAACGCCAGCTGCAGCTCGCCCTGGCGCTGATGCACCTGAACCAGCCAGTGGAGACCGCGCGCGCCCTGGGCCTCGCGCAGCGCGTGGCCAACAGCGCCGCGCCCGACAGCGCGCCGCTCAAGCCCCTGGCGCGCCTGCTGGCGCAGCGCCTGCTCGAACACCGCAAGATCGAAGAGACCCTGGACAAGCAGAACGCGCAACTGCGCGAGCAGCAGCGCCGCATCGACCAGCTCAACGAGCGGCTCGAGGCCATGCGCGCCATCGAGCGCAGCATCAACAACCGCCCGCCGGCGCCCGCGGCCCCCGCGCCGCGCGCGCCCTGAGAAAGCCACCATGAGTAGCGCACGGCCGCCCGACGGGGCTCACACCGCAGCGCGTTGCGCGAAGGCCATCCCATGAGCGACGTCCCCCACCACCGATCCCGCATCCTGGTCGTCGACGACGACCCCGACATGCTGCGCCTGCTGTCCATGCGCCTGGGCGCGGCCGGCTACCAGGTCACGGCGGTCGGCTCGGCCGAGGCCGCGCTGGCCCAGCTGGAAATCGAGCGCCCGCAGCTGGTGCTGTCCGACGTGCGCCTGCCCGGGCGCGACGGCCTGGCCCTGTTCGCCGAGGTGCGCTCGCGCCACCCCTCGCTGCCGGTCATCCTGCTCACCGCGCACGGCACCATTCCCGACGCGGTGGAGGCCACCGCGCGCGGCGTGTTCGGCTACCTCACCAAGCCCTACGAGGCCAAGGAACTGCTCGACAAGATCGCCCAGGCCCTGGCGCTGAGCACGCCCGCCGGCCCCTCGCGGCGCGCCGACGAGGCCTGGCGCAGCGACATCGTCAGCCGCTCCAACCGCATGGACGACCTGCTGGCCGAGGCGCGCATGGTCGCGCAGAGCGACGCCAGCGTGCTGCTGCGCGGCGACTCGGGCACCGGCAAGGAGATGCTGGCGCGCGCCATCCACAAGGCCAGCGCGCGCGCCGGCAAGCCCTTCGTGGCGGTCAACTGCGGCGCCATCCCGGAGGCCCTGCTCGAGTCCGAGCTGTTCGGCCACGTCAAGGGCGCCTTCACCGACGCGGTGGCCAACCACAAGGGCCTGTTCCAGGCCGCCGACGGCGGCACCCTGCTGCTCGACGAGATCGGCGACATGCCACCCGCCCTGCAGGTCAAGCTGCTGCGCGTGCTGCAGGAGCGCGCCGTGCGCCCGCTGGGCTCCAGCCAGTCGGTGCCGGTGGACGTGCGCATCGTCTCGGCCACGCACCGCGACCTGGAGGTCGCCATGGCCGAGGGGCAGTTCCGCGAGGACCTGTACTACCGCCTCAACGTGGTCACGCTCACCCTGCCCACGCTGGCCGAGCGGCGCGAGGACATCCCGCTGCTGGCCAATCACTTCCTCTCCAAGCTGGCGGCCAAGTACGGCAAGCGCAGCTCGGGCTTTGCGCCCGAGGCGCTCAAGGCCCTGACCATGGCCACCTGGCCCGGCAACGTGCGCCAGCTCTACAACGTGGTCGAGCAGGTCTGCGCCCTGTCCACCACGCCGCTGGTGCCGCTGGCGCTGGTGCAGCGCGCGCTGCGCACGCCCACCATGGAGGTGCTGAGCTTCGCCGAGGCGCGCCAGCGCTTCGAGCGCGCCTACCTGGTCGACCTGCTCAAGATGACCGACGGCAATGTCGCCGACGCGGCCCGCCTGGCCCAGCGCAACCGCACGGAGTTCTATCGCCTGTTGCAGAAGCACGCGCTCACCCCGGGCCTGTTCAAGAGCGACGGCTCCGGCGCCCCCGAGGCCGCGGGTGACGAGGCTGTCGCCGATACGTGACACAAAAAGATCGTTGATTTCGTTCAGAATTTTTGGTCACCCCCCACCCCATGTCGCCGGTCGGCGACAAAAAACGCGGGTTTACCCTAGTGTCGACGCCCTGTGTGGCCGACGGGCCCCTTCAGCCTGTTCCAGGCCGTTGATTTAAAAGGCTTTTTCCCAACTGGCACAGGCCTTGCCCTCAAGGGGGCATGCCTTTGGTTTTTTCCCTTCCCCTGCCGGCCCTGCGCTGGCGCCTGGGCGGCCTGCTGGCCGCGCTGGCGCTGGTGTCCTCGCCGGCCCGGGCCCTGAGCTGGGAGCAGCTCTCCCACCTCGCCCAGACGCGCGCCGCCGAGCCCTGGCGCGAAAGCGGCGACAAGCTGCCTCCGGCCCTGGCCGACATCACCTACGACCAGCTGCGCGACATCCGCTTCCGCACCGAGCGCTCCACCTGGCGTGACCTGAACCTGCCCTTCGAGGTGCAGTACTTCCACCTGGGCCTGTACCAGACCCAGCCGGTGCGCATCCACGAAGTCGCCCCCGACGGCCAGGTGCGCGCCCTGCCCTACCGCGCGCAAGACTTCCATTTCGGCAAGAACGGCTTCGACACCAGCGGCTGGGGCGACCTGGGCCACGCCGGCCTGCGCCTGCACTACCCGCTCAACAACCTCGCCTACAAGGACGAGCTGGCCGTCTTCCTCGGCGCGAGCTACTTCCGCGCCCTCGGCGCGCAACAGGGCTATGGCCTGTCGGCGCGCGGCCTGGCCATCGACACCGTGGGCGGCAGCGGCGAGGAGTTCCCGCGCTTCAGCGAGTTCTGGCTGCGCCGCCCCAGCGCCGACGCGCGCGAGGTGACGGTGATGGCCCTGCTCGAATCGCCGCGCGTGACCGGCGCCTACGAGTTCGTCATCCGCCCCGGGTTCACCACCACCATGAACGTGCGCCTGCGCCTGTTCGCGCGCGAAGGCGCCGCGCCGGTCAACACCCTGGGCATCGCGCCGCTCACCAGCATGTTCCTGTCGGGCGAGAACCAGCCCCTGCCCGGCGACTTCCGCCCCGAAGTGCACGACTCGGACGGCCTGATGCTGGTCACCGGCGAGGGCGAGTGGATGTGGCGCCCGCTGCAGCGGCCCAAAGCCATTGCCGTGAGCTCCTTCACCACCAGCAACCCGCGCGGCTTCGGCCTGATGCAGCGCGACCGCCGCTTCGCCAGCTACGAAGACGTGGAGGCCCGCTACGAGCGCCGCCCCAGCGCCTGGGTGCAGCCCGTGGGCGACTGGGGCCCGGGCCGCGTGGAGCTGGTGCAGCTGCCCACGCCCGACGAGACGCACGACAACATCGTCGCCTACTGGGTGCCCGCGCAGCCGCTGGTGGCCGGCCAGCCGCTGGAGCTGCGCTACGACCTGTCCTGGCAGGGCGACGAGCAGCAGCGCCCGCCCGCCAGCTGGGTCACGCAGAGCCGCCGCGGCTATGGCTACACCAAGCTCAGCGCCGCCGAGCAGGCCGCCCAGCCCAAGTTCGTGCTCGACTTCGCCGGCCCCGCGCTGGACGCCCTGCCCGCGGGCGCCAGCGTCGAGCCCAAGGTCAGCACCAATGCCAACGGCCGCGTGCTCGAGGCCATCGCCTACCCCAACCCGGCCACGCGCACCTGGCGCCTGAGCCTGCGCGTCGAGCGCATCGACCCCACCCAGCCGGTCGAACTGCGCGCCTTCCTGCAACACCAGCAACACACCGTGAGCGAAACATGGACGCAACTTCTGCTGCCCGAATGACCCCCCGCAGCCTGCTGCGAGAAGAGCGCCACCCGAACGCGGTGACCGCGCCCCCCATCAACCGCGGCTCCATGGCGCCGCGCCCCTGGCGCGGCTTCTGGAACAGCATCGGGACCGTGCTGCTCAGCACGGCGAGCGGCCTGCTGCCGCCCTATGCCCAGGGCCAGGCGCCCGCGCGCGCCGGCGAGCCGCTGGAGCCCTGGCAGAACGCCGCCAACTGGCGCCGCGCGATCTTCGTGGCCCTGACCCTGGCCTGGACGCTGATGGCCGGCCTGATGTTCTGGGAACTGCAGCCCGCCAGCGGCAACGGCCTGCTGCGCGTGGCGCAGCTCACCCTGTTCGTGGTGCTCTCGGCCTGGGTGCTCACCGGCTTCGTCACCGCGCTCATGGGCTTCTGGGTCTCGATCTTCGGCGACCGCCACACCCTGCGCGCGGCCGAGGTGCGCGACCACGCCATGAACCCCGAGGCGCGCACCGCCATCATCATGCCCATCTGCAACGAGGACGTGGCCACCGTCTTCGCGGGCCTGCGCGCCACCTGCGAATCGCTCGCCGCCACCGGCGAATCGAAGGTGTTCGACGTCTTCGTGCTGTCCGACAGCTACGACCCCGAGATCCAGCGCGCCGAGCGCGCCGCCTGGGAAAACCTGCGCAGCGCCCTCGCCACCAGCGGCCTGCCCTCCATCGAGGTCTACTACCGCCTGCGCACGCGCCGCAGCCACCGCAAGGCCGGCAACGTGGCCGACTTCTGCCGCCGCTGGGGCAAGGACTACCGCTACATGGTGGTGCTCGACGCCGACAGCGTGATGAGCGGCCGCTGCCTGGTCGATATGGTCAAGCTGATGGAAGCGCACCCGCGCGCCGGCATCATCCAGACCGCCACGCAGGCCGTGGGCCACGCCACGCTGCACGCGCGCTCGCAGCAGTTCGCCTCGCGCGTCACCGGCCGCCTGTTCACGCTGGGCATGCAGTTCTGGCAGCTCGGTGAATCCCACTACTGGGGCCACAACGCCATCATCCGCGTCGAGCCCTTCATGAAGCACTGCGCGCTGGCCCCCATCAAGGGCACCGGCGGCATGTCGGGCGGCATCATGTCGCACGACTTCGTCGAGGCCGCGCTGATGCGCCGCGCCGGCTACCACGTGTGGCTGGTCTCCGACCTGCAGGGCAGCTACGAGCAGCAGCCGCCCGACCTGCTGAGCGAGCTGCAGCGCGACCGCCGCTGGTGCCAGGGCAACCTGCAGAACGCGCGCCTGATGGCCGAGCCCGGCATTCACCGCGTGCACCGCAGCATGTTCGCCATCGGCGCCATGTCCTACCTGTCGGCGCCGCTGTGGCTGGGCTTCCTCACCATCGGCACCGCCCTGTGGGTGGCCGACAGCACCCTGCTGCCCGACTGGCAGGCCCTGCCGGCCGAGCTGCGCGGCCTGTGGGTCTGGACGCTGTGCCTGCTCTTCATGCCGCGCGTGCTGGGCTTGATCGCCGTCTTCCTCAAGCGCGAGCAGCGCCAGTTCGGCGGCACGGGCACGCTCATGCTGAGCGCCGTCGCCGAGACCCTGCTGGCCGTGCTGCAGGCGCCGATCCGCATGCTCGCGCACTCGCTGTTCGTGCTGGTGGCCCTCACCGGCCTGAAGCTGGAGTGGAAGTCGCCCCCGCGGGAGGCCAGTGGCGTGAGCTGGGGCGATGCCGCCCGCCGCCTGGCGCCCATGACCGCCGTCATCGCCCTCATGGGCGCGGGCGTGGCGCTGCTCAATGCCGCCGCGCTGCTGTGGCTGGCCCCCGTGGCCCTGCCGCTGCTGCTGGCCATCCCGCTCACCGTGGCCACCAGCCACGTGGACCTGGGCCAATGGATGCGCTCGCGCGGCGTGCTGCTGATCCCCGAGGAATCCTGGTCGCCCGCCGTGCTGCGCCGCGCGTGGAAGCACGCGAGCCGGCTGGCGTTGAAGGCGGCCTGAGGCGGACCGGGCGACTCGGCCCGGCACCCCCTGAACGACAAGGGCCAGCAAAGGGCCCTTGTCGTTCTTGGCGCGGGCTCAGCGCTCGCGCAGGCTTTCGTCGGTGTGCCGCAGCAGCGGCGCCAGGAAGTACTCGATCACCCGGCGCCGGCCGGTCTTGACCTCCACGGTCACGGCCATGCCCGGCGACAAGCGCACCTCCATGCCATCCACGTCCAGGCTGGTGCGCGCCAGACGCACGCGGCTGGCGTAGATCAGGCCCCGCTGCTCGTCGCTGATGGCGTCGTGCGAGACGCTGGCGAGCTCCGCGTGCAGCGTGCCGTACTTCGTGAACTGGAACGTCTCCACCTTCACCTCAGCCACCTGGCCCTGGCGAAGAAACCCGTGCGCGATCTGGTCCGGGTCCGCCGCCACGCCGTGCAGACGGGCGATCATCACCAGGCAGGCGATGCCACTGTCCCGCTGGCGGAGCGCCTTGGAGGCAATGGCGGTGCCTCATCGGCGCGCGCAGGCCCCGAGGCATCCGGCGCGTCCAGCGTCGGGTCAGACATGTTGTGCTCCTCCCTAGGAGGTGTTTCCTCAGTTCCAGCCCGCGGCGATCACAGGGGACAACGCGGTCTGCTGCTCGGGGGTTAGGGCGATCTGACCGGGGGCGGGTGGGGCGAAGGCGGCCATGGCGTTGACCAGGGAGTCGACTTGCGCGGCCAGGAGCTTCTGGCCGTCACTCAACTGCATCTGCTCGATGCGGTTGTTGGGGCTGGACCAATCCTGTGTGCAGGTGGATCGATTGATATCGCCTAGCACCCTGGTGCACCGGATGTTCGAAACGAGTTTCCCTTCGGCATCACGACCGAAGTGCTCCTCTTTCAACATCAATTTCTTCGGATCAGG
>NZ_MKSS01000413.1:0-5120 GCF_001897365.1 Hydrogenophaga sp. 70-12 | reverse complement strand
CAATAAGCTGCACACGAGCAGCTTCACCGACTCGGCCCACAACGTGGTCTTCATCGGCGGTCCTGGGACCGGCAAGACGCACTTGGCTACAGCCCTGGGTGTTCAAGCCGTGCACCGCCACGGCAAGCGGGTGCGCTTCCACTCCACGGTGGAGCTGGTCAACGCGCTGGAGATCGAGAAAGCCCAGGGCAGAGCCGGGCAGATCGCACACCGCCTGATGTACGTGGACATGCTCACCCTGGACGAGCTGGGCTACCTGCCGTTCAGCCAGTCGGGCGGTGCGCTGCTCTTCCACCTGCTCTCCAAGCTCTACGAGCACACCAGCGTGGTCATCACCACCAACCTCAGCTTCGGGGAGTGGAGCCAGGTCTTCGGCGATGCCAAGATGACCACTGCGCTGCTCGATCGCCTCACGCATCACTGCCACATCGTGGAGAATTCCCTTTTTCGCGTGCGCCCGTGCGTGCGCGCGCGTTTTTTTATTTAAGGGTGTCCACCAACACACCTCGATGGCTCGCTACCGCAACATTTTTGAAGCACGCGCAGCGGGCCCAGGCCCTGAGACAGTTTCAGCCCCGCCTACCCCCACCGCCAGCGAGTCTGAGGCCCCTGCAGTGCAGGGGCTTTTTTGTTGGGCGAACGCGTGAGGCCTGGCGCTGAGTTGCGCAGGGCTTGAGCGTTTGTCCCGGCGCTCAAAAGTACCGGAGCGGAGAGGTGCTCGATCCGGACGAAGCGGCAAGCAGCGTCAGCTTTTCATGGGGGGTGCCGTGAACCCGACGCATTGACTTGCAGGGCGTTAGACAGGCCCTCAACGCCGGCACAGCTTCACCGGCCCCAGCCCCTGGCAGCCCCGGCGCTGGGTTTCCACGCTGCACTTCAGGTCGTAGGCCGAACCCTTCCACGCCCACACCGGCTCGCAGAAGCCCGCCGTGCCGATGCGCAGGTCCCGCCAGCCCTGGCTTCGTGTCGGCAATGGCGTGACGCTCGCGCCGGGAAAACCCAGTTGCTGCGCATAGCGGCCCTGCGCGTCTTTCACGAACAGGAACACCGAGGAGCCGGTGTGGCCCGAGGTGCAGCCATTGCCCGCGATCACCAGCACCTCGGGCACGCCGTCGCTGTTGAGATCCAGCACCTGGGTCTCGTGCGCGATCTCGCCGCAATCGGGCGCGATCAAGGCCTTGCCGCCCGGGGCGATCCGGTAGTCGAGCAGGCGGAAGATGGCCTGCTGATCGGCCTCGGGCAGCCGGCTGGCCGCGTCGCCGAACAACAGGCGCGGCCCCGCCGGCTGGGCCCAGGCCGCCGCAGCGGTGGTGAACCACAGCGCGGCCAGCCAGCGCGAGCGCCATGCCACGAAGCGCTCCTCAGAGCTTGGGTGCCGCACCGCGCGACAACCGCGCCTTCACGGCCTCTTGCCGTTGCTGCTCCACCCAGTCCCTGGCCTTCTGGTGCGTGCCGGCCCAGGCGCCGTAGTCCACCAGCCGCACCGTGAGGTTGTGCACCGGCTCGCCGGCCATGCTGGCGGCGGCGGCCAGCCCGCAGGTCGAGGGGTCTCGCGGCACATAGCCCTTGTCCTGGCCGCGTTTGAGGCCGCTCAGGATGTCGGATGCTTCGCCCACCCCGATCACCGTGGTGTTGGGCGTGCTGCGCCAGCACATGGGTTTGCCGGGCTCCCCCCAAACGAAGTTGGTGGTGGTGTTGCTCTTGCCGCTGGTGGTGGGCGAGCCGTAGCGCTGCGCCAGCTGGGCACCGAGCTGGGCCTGCGTGGGAGGAGACTTCAGGCTCACCTGACGCGTCATGCCGAGCACACGCGACGCGCTGGGCGGCGGTGCGAAGTAGAGCCGGAAATCCTCGCGGCCTTGCGCGTCGTCGAAGGTCACCCACAGCTCGTACAGAAAGGGCGGCGTGTTGAGCTGTTGCACGCCGTCGCTGTAGTTGTAGGTCATGTTGCGCTTCTGCACGCGCATGCCGGGGCGGTGTGCGGTGAGCGCGGCCATCGCTTCGGCTTCGCTCATGCCCGGGCGCAGGCCCACGATGTCAAACGACGGTTGGGCCGCGGCGGGCTGGCACAGCGCGGCGGCCATGGCGAGCAGCCCGGCCGAAGCGCGCCGGAAAACGGCGTAACGCATATCGACTGTCCTCGGTTGTGATGGGCCCATGCTAGGTCGCGCGGGCATGCGAGGCACCTCCCAAATGGGAGGTGCGCCCATGGGCGGTGCGAGGCGCGCGGCGATGCCGGGCGGGGTCACGACCTCAGTGCATCTGCAGCGGCCAGGCCGACTGCGTGACCCGCACCAGCAGCGCGATCAGTTCGCTCTGTCGCGTGGACCCGGTTTTCTGGAACAGGATCTTCAGGTACCAGCGCGCGGTGGCATAGCTCATGCGCGCGCGCGAAGCGGCTTCGCGCAGCCCTCCCCCGTCCATCAGCGACAGCGCCAGCCGCGCTTCGGCCCCGGTGAGTCCGAACAGCGCGGCCAGCGTCTCGCGCGCCTGTGCGACCGGCGGCGCCAGCGGTTCCGACAGGCTCACGAGGACGGCCGCCTGCGGCGACACGAACACGCTGCGCGTGCTGCGCAGGGGCGTCATCTGCAGCACCAGCCCCTGAACCACGAGCGCGGCCGGCTGGAGCGGTTCGGCCCAGGTGCTGCCGGCCGTGCAGGCGTTCAGCAGGGCATCGAGACGCGCCTGGTCTTGCGGCTCGCGCGCGGCGAGCCGGCCGCCGCGCAAACAGAAGCCCTTGCCGCGCGCGAGCAGCCGCAGCGCCGCCTGGTTGGCCTGCAGCAAGGCCCCTTGCGCGTCGAGCACGGCCATGCCCTGCTCGATCCGATCGAGGGCCGTCGTGCTGTCGCTGCAACGCTGCGTCAGCGTGTCGAGCTTCACCACCATGCGCATGGCGCGCTCCATGTGCCTCGCGAGCCGATCGAGGCGGCGCTGCTCGGCGAGGCCGAAGCTGCCGCGACCGGGCTCGCGCAACAGGCTGAAGTTGAGCACCAGGCCCTCCTGCACCCACGGCGTGATGCCCATGGTGTGCGCGAGGCCCTGCGGCCGCAGCCACTCGTTGAAGTAGGTCGAGCGCCGCAAGGCCGCCGGGTCACCCAGGTGAGCGAGCATGCGTTCCTCGGTGCGGACCACGCCTGGCCGGTGCAGCTCGGGCGTTTTCAGGCAGGGGTTGTCGGGCAGGTAGAAACTGGCCGAGAAGCGCTTGATGTGTGCCCGATCGACGCCTTCGATGCGAACGGGCCGCAGAGCGCGCGCGCGCAGGTCCAGGCAGTACAAGGCTTCCACCCGCGAATGGAACAGGGCACGCAGCGCCCGCATGGCATCGTCCCAGGCGGCTGGGTCGATCACGGCGTCGTACAGGGCCTCGGTGGCCCGGTGCATGAGGACATCGGGTCGGGACATGCCGGCGTTTTAGCCGATATCGGCACTCGGCCGGCGCGTCCGACGGGCGCCGCAGGACCGCTCAGCCGGCTCGGCCGGATGCCGCCAGTTGCTCGCGCAACTGCGCCTTGAGGATCTTGCCGGCCGCGTTCTTGGGCAGCTCCGCGGCCTGCAGGTAGCGCTTGGGTCGCTTAAAGCGCGCGATGTGCTCGATGCAGAGTTGGTCCAGTTCCTGCGCCGTGGCGGCCTCGCCGTCGCGGCAGCTGTAGACGGCCACCACCGATTCGCCCCAATCGGCGTCCGGCATGCCGAGCACGCACACCTCGCGGATTGCGGGGTGGCGCAGCAACACCTCCTCGACCTCGCGCGGGTAGATGTTGGTGCCGCCACTGATGATCACGTCCTTGCTGCGGTCCTTCAGCGTCAGCAGGCCGTCCGCGTCGAAGGCGCCGACGTCGCCCGTGTACAGCCAGCCGTCCCTGAGGGTCTTGCGGGTCGCGTCTGGCAGGTTCCAGTACCCCAGCATGACCGTGGGCGCGCGCACCACGATCTCGCCCGTCTCGCCCACCGGCAGGGCCTCGCCGCGGTCGTCCAGGATGCGGATCTGCACGCCGGTCTGCGCGTAGCCGCAGGACGCCAGGCGCGCCTGCAGCCGGGGGTGGCCGCGCTCGTGCTGCGAGCGCGTCAGCGAGCTGATGGTCATGGGCGTTTCGCCCTGGCCGTAGATCTGCGCCAGGCGTTCGCCAAAACGGTCCATGGCCTGCACGCAATCGGCCACGTACATCGGCCCGCCGCCATAGACGAGCGTCTGCAGGCCGGGCAGGTCGGTGGCCGCCGACAGCGTGAGCCGGGTGACCATGGTCGGCGCGGCGAACATCGACACGCCCCGGTGCACGGCCATCAGGCGGTCGATCTCGTCGACCTCGAAGCCGCGCGACTCGGGGCAGATGTGCAGCGAGCCGTGCAGCACGTGCGGCAGGATGTACAGGCCCGAGCCGTGCGACATGGGCGCGGCGTGCAGGATGGCGCGGCCCATGCCTTCGGGCTCGACGTCGTTGGTGTAGGCGCTGGCCATCGCCAGCAGGTTGGCGTGGCTGAGCATGGCGCCCTTGGGCCGTCCGGTGGTGCCGCTGGTGTAGAACAGCCAGGCCAGGGCGTCCGGTGCCACCGGCT
This sequence comes from Hydrogenophaga sp. 70-12, assembly GCF_001897365.1. Taxonomy (NCBI): domain Bacteria; kingdom Pseudomonadati; phylum Pseudomonadota; class Betaproteobacteria; order Burkholderiales; family Comamonadaceae; genus Hydrogenophaga; species Hydrogenophaga sp. 70-12. Next base: position 569 of record NZ_MKSS01000413.1, on the reverse strand, counting down.
CGGGCGCCATCGGGGGCGCGCCCAGCAGGCGCTGGTAGTCGGCACCTCCGACCGCGATCCCGGGCGTGCGCGGCACCAGGCCGAGCGCGTCCAGCGCGTCCTGGTGGCCCGGGTCGTGGAACAGCGCGCGCGCCTGGCAGTCGTCCAGGATGAAAGCCAGCTCGCGCGCGTGCAGCTTCACGTTGACCGGCACGACCACCAGACCACGCGCCCAGCAGCCGAACATCAGGGCCAGCCACTCGGGCTGGTTCTTCATGAAGATCACCACCCGGTCGCCGGGCCGGCAGCCCAGGCGGGCCAGCCCGGCCGACACGTCCAGGGCACGCTCGAGCAGATCGCCGTAGCGCGCCACGACCCGTTCGCCCAGGGCCACGGCCGGGGCCTGGGGCCGCTGCGTGGCGGTGCGCCACAACAGGCCGAAAACACCGTGATTGAAATGCATGGGAACCCTTTCAGCGCCGCGGCATCGGCTGGTAAGTCTGCCAGCCGGAGCCCGCCAGCCAGCCGCAGTCCACCACCAGGGTGGTGCCCGTGACCGCGGCGGCCTGGTCGGACAGCAGGAAGCGCAC
>NZ_MKSS01000412.1:0-37086 GCF_001897365.1 Hydrogenophaga sp. 70-12 | reverse complement strand
CCTTGACGATCAGCACCGGGATGTGCGCGTGCGTCAGCACCTTCTGCGCGACGCTGCCCAGGATCAGGGCCTTGACGCCCTGGCGGCCGTGCGAGCCCATCACGATCAGGTCGCAGCCCTCGGCCTTGGCGGTTTCCAGGATGCCCTCCCACACCAGGTTGCGCTCGATGGTGTCACCCGCGAACGGCACGTTCTTCGCGCGGCAGGCGCTGGCCACGCTGTCCAGCGCGTCGCCGGCCACGCGCTTGGCATCGCTCAGGTAGGCCTGCAGGCCCACGGCCGAGGCGTCGCCGATGCCGATGTAGGGGAAGGGGTCGATGACATAGACGCCCACCACCTGCCCGCCCGACTCGCTGGCCATCTGGGCCGCCGTGGCGGCGGCTTGGTGCCCCACCTCGGAGCCGTCGGTGGGAACGAGGATCTTCTTGAACATGCGGGCCTCCTGTGGTCGCGGATCGATGGCCCATGATGGGCCAGGGTCGCGGCACCGGGCTTGAGGCAGGTCAAGCCGACGCCGCCTCGTGCGCCGCGGGCCGCACGTCCACCGCACAGTACTTGAGTTCGGCGATCTTGCCCAGCGGATCGAGCGCGGGGTTGGTCAGCAGGTTGGCCGCCGCCTCGGCGTAGGCGAAGGGAATGAAGACCGTGTCGGGCGGCATCGCTTCGTCGACGCGCACCGGCAGGGCGATGGCGCCGCGCCGCGAACGCACACGCGCCAGCGCGCCCGCGCGCAGGCCCAGACGCTCGGCGGTGGCGGGGTTCAGGCTCACCACGGGGCTGGGCTCGATCGCGTCGAGCACCGCGCTGCGCCGCGTCATGCTGCCGGTGTGCCAGTGCTCCAGCTGGCGGCCGGTGATGAGCACCAGCGGGTACTCGCTGTCGGGCCGCTCGGCCGGCGGCACGAGCGCGGCGGGCACCAGCCGCGCGCGGCCTTCGGGCATGGGAAAGCCCTCGGTGAAAACCACCGGCTGACCCGGGTCCTGCTCATCGCTCACGGGGTAGGTCACCGCGCCATCGCGCCACAGGCGCGGCCACGACAGGCCGGCGATGCTGGGCATGAGCGCGCGCATCTCCTCGTACACGGCGCCGATGCCCTGCGCGCCGTCGCCGGTGCCCGAGCCGTCGGGCGCGATGCCGTAGCCCCAGCCCAGGCCCAGGCGGCGGGCCAGTTGCTCGGTGATCCAGGCGTCGGCGCGCGCCTCGCCGGGCGAGGCCACGGCCTTGCGGCCCAGCTGCACGCAGCGGTCGGTGTTGGTCACGCTGCCGGTCTTCTCGGGCCAGGCGGTGGCGGGCAGCACCACGTCGGCCAGCGCGGCGGTCTCGGTGAGGAAGATGTCCTGCACCACGAGGTGCTTCAGTCCCGCCAGCGCCGCGCGCGCGTGCGCGGCATCGGGGTCGCTCATGGCCGGGTTCTCGCCCTGGACCAGCATGGCGCTGATGTCGCCGCGGTAGGCGGCCTCGATGATCTCGACCACGGTGAGCCCGGGCTCGGCGCCCAGGGTGCCGGGCGCCAGGCGCCACAGGGCCTCGGCGCGCTCGCGCGCCGAGGCGTCGTTGACGCGCGCGTAGTCGGGCAGCACCATGGGAATGAGGCCGGCGTCGCTCGCGCCCTGCACGTTGTTCTGGCCGCGCAAGGGGTGCAGGCCGGTGCCGGGCCGGCCGATCTGACCCGTGATCAGCGAGAGCGCGATCAGCGCGCGCGCGTTCTCGGTGCCGTGCGCGTGCTGGCTCACGCCCATGCCCCAGAGGATCATGGCGCTCTTGGCGGTGGCGAAGGCGCGCGCGACCTCGCGGATCGCCTCGGGCTCGATGCCGCAGACCGGCGCCATGGCCTCGGGCGTGAAGGCCGCGACGTGGGCCTGGACGGCGTCGAAGTCGCGCGTGTGCGCGGCGATGTAGGCGGGGTCGGTGAGGCCCTCGGCCACGATCACGTGCAGCATGGCGTTGAGCAGGGCCACGTCGCTGCCGGGCGAGAAGCCCAGGTAGCGCCAGGCGTGGCGCGCCAGTTCGGTGCGCCGCGGATCGGCCAGCACCAGGCGCGTGCCGCGGCGGATGGCGTTCTTGATCCAGGTCGCGCCCACGGGGTGGTTCTGCGCCGGGTTGGCGCCGATCAGCAGCACCAGTTCGGCGTGTTCGACGTCGCGCAGCGGGTTGCTCACCACGCCCGAGCCCAGGCCTTCCATGAGCGCGGCCACGCTGGAGGCGTGGCACAGGCGCGTGCAGTGGTCGACGTTGTGCGTGCCGAAGGCGGTGCGCACCAGCTTCTGGAACAGGTAGGCCTCTTCGTTCGTGCCCTTGGCCGAACCGAAGCCCGCCACCGGGCTGGCGCGGCCGCGCGCGGCGGTGGCGCCCAGCGCGGCGCGGAAGCCCGCGGCCGCGGCGTCCAGGGCCTCGTCCCAGCTGGCTTCGCGGAACAGCTCGCGCCAGTCGCGCCGTTCGATGGCCGTGGGGTCCTTGGGCGCGTCGGCGCGGCGGATCAGCGGGCGCATGAGGCGCTCGGGGCTGTGCGCGTAGTCGAAGCCGAAGCGGCCCTTGACGCACAGGCGGCCCTCGTTGGCCGGGCCCGCGATGCCTTCGACGTGCGCGATGCGCCCGCTCTCATCGACGTGGTAGCGCAGCTGGCAGCCCACGCCGCAGAAGGGGCAGACCGAGTCGACCCGCTGGAGCGAGGGCTTGGCGAAGGCGCCGTTGGCCGGCGCGATGGCGCCCGTGGGGCAGGCCTGCACGCACTCGCCGCAGGCCACGCAGGTGCTGGCGCCCATGGGGTCGTTCTGGTCGAACACGATTTGCGCGTGGCCGCCGCGAAAGGCCAGGCCCAGCACGTCATTGCCCTGGGTCTCGCGGCAAGCGCGGATGCAGCGCGTGCACTGGATGCAGGCGTCGCGGTTCACCGCCATGGCCGGGTGGCTGAGGTCCTCGCCGATGGCGCCGCGCGGCGCGAAGCGGCCGGCGCGCGCGCCGGTCTCGCGCGCCCAGTGCGCGAGTTCGCTGTCGTGCTTGAGCGCGGTGGTGGCCGGCGCGTCGGCCTGCAGCAGCTCGAGCACGGTGCGGCGCGCGTTCGCGGCGCGCGGCGTGTCGCTCCTGACCACCATGCCGGCCGTGGGCGCGCGGCAGCACGAGGGCGCGAGCACGCGCTCGCCCTCGATCTCGACCACACAGGCGCGGCAGTTGCCGGCCGGGCGCAGGCCCTCGCTGGCGCACAGGCGGGGCAGCACCACGCCGGCGCGCTCGGCGGCGTCCAGCAGGCTCTCGCCGGGTGCGGCTTCCACCGCGCGGCCGTCGAGCGTGAAGGCAATCGGCGCGGCGTGGCGCGGCAGATCGTTCGTGTTCACAGGCCCACCTCCGGGGCGAAGAAGCGGCGCACGCTGTCCACCGGGTTGGGCGCGGCCTGGCCCAGGCCGCAGATGCTGGCCTCGCGCATCACGGCCGAGAGTTCGTCCATGCGCTCGGCGTCCCAGCGCGGCGCCTGCATCAGGCGCACCAGTTGGCCGGTGCCCGCGCGGCAGGGCGTGCATTGGCCGCAGGACTCCATCTCGAAGAAGCGCATGAGGTTGAGCGCGGCGTCGCGCACGCTGTCGTGCTGGCTCATGACCACCACGGCCATGGAGCCGACGAAGGCGCCGTGCTCGGCCAGGGTGTCGAAGTCCAGCGGAACGTCGGCCAGCGACGCGGGCAGGATGCCGCCCGAGGCGCCGCCGGGCAGGTAGGCGCGCAGCTCGTGGCCGGCCTGCATGCCGCCCGCGAACTCGTCGACCAGCTCGCGCAGCGTGATGCCCGCCGGCGCCAGGTGCACGCCGGGCCGGTTCACCCGGCCCGACACCGAGAAGCGCCGCAGGCCGTGGCGCCCGCGCCGACCCAGCGCGGCCCAGGCCGCCCCGCCCTGCGCCAGCAGCTCGGGGACCCACCACAGGGTCTCCAGGTTGTGCGCCAGCGTGGGCCGTCCGAACACGCCGTTCATGGCCACGATGGGCGGCTTCAGGCGCGGCAGGCCGCGCCGGCCTTCGATGGACTCGATGAGCGCGGACTCTTCGCCGCAGATGTAGGCGCCCGCGCCGCGCCGCAGCTCGACGCGCGGCGGCCGGTAGTGCGGGAAGCGCTCGCGCAGGGCCTGCAGGCGCGGCGCCAGCGCGTCGATCTCGCGCTGCAGCATCGGCCGCAGGTCGTGGTACTCGTCGCGCAGGTAGAGCCAGACGTGGTCCAGGCCCACCACCTCGGCCGCGACCAGCACGCCTTCCAGCACCTGCGGCGCGCCCATGCTGAGCACCAGCCAGTCCTTGAAGGTGCCGACCTCGCCCTCGTCGATGTTGACCACGCCGTGGCGCGGGCCGGGCTGCGCGCGCACCGTGTCCCATTTGCGCCAGGCCGGAAAGCCGGCGCCGCCCAGGCCGCGCAGGTGGGCGGCCTTGAGTTCGGCGATCACGCCCTCGGGCGTGAGGTCACCCGCCAGCAGGCGCCCCAATTGCGCCAGGTCGTTGGGCAGCGGGTGCGGCAGTTGGCGCGGCCCGGTCTCGCCGCGCGCCACGTGGTCCACGATGGACTCGGCCGTGGCCTGGGGCAGTTGCCGCTGGCCCGCGCAGGCGGCGGGCGCCTGGTGGCACTGGCCGATGCAGGGGGCCTCCTCCACCGCCACGTCGGCGCGGCCCGCCAAGGCCTCGCGCGTGCGGGCCAGCAGGTCCTCGCCGCCGGCCATGGCGCAGGCCAGGCTGGTGCACACGCGCACGGTGGTGGCGGGCGCGGCGGCCTCGTCGTCGACCACGTGGAAGTGGTGGTAGAAGCTCGCGACCTCGTAGACCTCGACCTGGCTCAGGCGCAGGCGCTCGGCCAGCGCGGCGAGCTGGCCCCGGCGCAGGGCGCCCTCGGCGTCGTTGAGGCGGTGCAGGTGCTCGATCAGCAGATCGGGGCGCGGCTCCAGGCCGGCGCACAGCGCGGCCACGCGTTCGCGCGCGGCGGGCGCCACCTGGCGGCCTTTGGGGGTGCGGCGCGCGGCCCCACGCGCCTGCCGGTCCAGCGGGCGGATGGGGATGACCGCGCGGGTGTCGTGGGGCGGGTTCATCGTGCCGGCAGGCTAGCACCATGCACGGCACTTAATATGTTTCTCATTGCCTATATGGACGCCGATCGGCACCGGTTCAGGACTCGCGGGCGTCGTCGGTGGTCGTCCGGGGGGTGCCGGGCACGGCGTCCCGGCCCCGGGACGAGGCCAGCAGCGTCTGGGTCCGGAGGCGCTGCGCCTCTCGCACCTGAGGCGGCATCTGTGTCGTGACCTGCGGGGGCGGTGCCTGCAACAGCCCCAGGTGGCGAGCCCCCTGGCGCACCTGGGAGGCGAGCGCGGACGCCAGGTAGGCCAGCGCCACCAGCAGGCCGTCGGGGTTCCGGGGGTTGAAGCCGTCGCGCGGCGCCATCGCCGAGGCCCTGGGGTCGGTGGTCCTCAGGTAGCTCAGTTCCCGGCCGCGCAAGGCGCCGAGAAACCCGTTCAGCACCACCGCCACCCACTTGAAAAACAGCGCCAGCCCGTGCTGTTCCAGGTGGGTCGCCAGCGCCGACGCGGTGTTGAACGGGTCCTGCAGGCCGACGATGTCGCTGCGCCCGGCGATGTGGTCGGCCATGTGCGCGGGCACGGCCGCCGGTTGCAGGGGCACGCCGGGTTGCAGCAGGAAGTCGTCGTCGCCCAGCCCCAGGGTGCCTTTCAGCCAGGACACCCACCGGGCCGACAGGATGGCGATGTCGGGATTAAAGCCGTCCACCATTTCGTTCAGCGTCGACGGCAGCGTCTTCATCAGCTCCCGCAGCAGCCGGTCGCCGGTGGAGCGCGGCGCGCCCCATCCGGCCATTTGTTCATCAAGGTGCCGGCCAAGGAAGAAGAGAAAGCCGATCGAGCTGCCCATGTAGAGGGCGTCGCGGCCGCAGTTCACGAAGAAGGTCAGTTGGGCGGGCAGGCCCGCGCCGCGCGCGTCGGTCAGGCGGAACAGGCGCGCCAGGGGCTGCGTGCCGCTCTGCATGACCTGGCGCAGCGCGCGCATGACGTTCATGAGGTACAGCGCCTCGCCGAGATCGAAGGGAAGCTCGAGGCCATTCGCCGCCGGCAGGATGCCCGTGCACAGCAGCAGCCCCGACAGGCACACCGTGTTCAGCACGGGAACGTACCGGATCAGGTTGTCCAGAATCGGGCTCGGGTTCAGCTGGTAGTCCGGCGACTTGGCGTGTTCGAGGTGGTACCGCGCCCACAGCGACAGGACCATGCAGACCCCACCCAACAACGGAAAACTCCAGCCGCCCATGTAGTGCGCGCCCAGGCGCACCGCGAACATGGCCACACCGTGCGCACCGCCTTCGCGCGCGCCGTTGGCGGCCACCCCCAGCGCGCGCAGCAGGATGGCGGACGCGCTCATGGGCGGGTTGCGGCGGGCGTCGTTGCGTTCGGAGTAGACCAGTTCGGACAGCAGGCGCCGCACCAGCAGGTACTTGTCACGCCCGTCCGGGTCCGTGCTGGATTGCGCGATCTTCAACAGCGCCAGCTCCACGCGCTTGGGGGGCAGTGCCATGGCGCAGAGCAGGTGGTCGCACTGCTCGCCCGGGGTGAGTTCGACGGCCTGCCCGTCGGGACCCGTCCGGGTGGTGGGCGGGTCCGACAGCCACGCCTGAACCCGGTGGAGGTCTTGATCGACCAGGGGCGCGTGTTCGCGCCATCGGTTCAACAGTTTCTGGTGGTGGTCCAGGGTGTCCGCCGAGGCGTGCGGCCTGGCCGCACGGGGATAGAAGATGTTCAGTCGCTGGGGCGTCCTGGCCTTGTGGTAGGGCAAGGCGATGCAGAGCAGGCTGTGGTCGTGCTCGGCCATCAGGATCGCGGCGGCGCGCCGGATCAAGACCCGCTGGGTGTCGTCGAACGCCACCGGTTCCGCCAGCGCGGCCATGAGCGCCAGCGCGACGTTCGCGTCCAGGCCCAGGTGGTGGCGCAGCACCTCCAGCAGCGCATGCCCCGATGTCGACGCCGCCAACGCCGCCCTCACCGAGTCGAGCCACAGGGCCGCCGCGTGCTCGCGGTCCGTCTTGACGCCCAGCGCGTGCTGGTAGCGCTCCAGGGCCTGGCTCAGTTCGGCCCGCTGGCGCGAGGGCTCGGGATGGCGCTGGTACAGCAGGATCCACAGTTCCCGCACCCACTCCTCGGCCCCGATGCCCGCGGGCACGGCGGGCGGCACCACCCAGGCCCGGGCCTGGGTCGACAGCAGCCGGTACCAGTCGCGCACGCGCTTCAGTGGCTGGTCGCCCCGTCGCTGGGCGATGCGGTGCCGGTAGACGTCGTCCTCCAGCGCCAACAGGGCCGGGTACTGCTTCAGCAGCGCCGTGTCTTCCACCAGGGTCGACAGCACCTGCCATTGCTGGGGCGGGCTCAGGTGGGCGAGCAGGCGCTGCAGCGCGGCCACCCCCCCTTGTTGCAGTACCCGCCGGCAAGCCTCGAGCCTCACGCCGAGCCAATGCGGGTGTTTGCTCAGGCCCCGAGGCTGGCGTCCGTGCAAGGCGCCCACCCGGTGGATGAGCTGGCCCAGCGCGCCCAGGGCGTCCGGCTCGCGCTGCACCGATGGGGGCACCGGGGTCGGCGGCGCCTCGCCCGGTCCGGGCCACCGCTCGATCTCGGCGATCAGCCCGTCGAGGGTGGCGGCTGTCGACAGGCTCTCGCGCAGCAGGCCTTGCCGCAAGGCCGTGAGGCAGGACAACACCGCTTCGCGCTCGTCCTCCGACAACGGGGTGCGCTCGCCCGAATGCGCGCCTTCGCGCAGAGCGCACTCCACCGCGTTGATCGCGTCCCAGAGCTCGCTGCCGGTGCGACCGCCAAACAGCTCGATGAGAGCGGCGTTGTCGCCTTCACCGAACTTGCCCTTGCGCAAGCGATCGATCAGCCCCCCCATGTCCAGCGGCGCCGGGGCCTCACGGTCGCCGGGGTGCGCGCCCCGGAGCAAGGCCGCGAGCAGCCGGTCCTCTTCCTTCACCTCGACGCCCTGCCGCATGGCCTCGATGAGGGCGGCGATCCGGTGGCCATCGGCGTCGCTGATCGTGAGCATGTCAAGGAGCTCGTGCAGGCTGAGCTCGACTTGGTCGAGCGCCCTGAGCCGATCGATCCCCTCCAGCGGGCCCAGCGAATCCCAGGCATCGGTCAGGTCCGCGCCCTCCCGGTGATCGAGCAGCAGGTGGACCGTGTGCCGCGCCTGCCGGTCGGACAGCGGCGCCTGGCGCGCAGGCCATGGCGGGAAGCAGGCCTCCACCACCGGCTCGGCATCGGTGCCGGCGTCGGTCAGGCCCGGCGTGTCCTGCACCGGGAACCCCGACGGCGGCGGCTCGGGCGGCTCGGGCGGCTCGGTGGCGGCCTCGGCGTCGGCGGTCGCCTCGTGCAGCAAAGGCTCGAACAGGTTGTTGAACGCCTTCAGCTCGTGGCGCTGGGTCCGCAGGCTCGCCTGCCCCACCTGCAGCACCTGCACCACGGCGTCGTACAGCGCCGGCCCCTTCAATGGCCCGAACAGGCTGCCGCGCGGATCCTGGGGATTCCACTGGCCGGTCCAGTAGCTGTTGAACACCGCCTGGGGATCGAACACCGCGCCGGCCAGCAGCTCGTCCACCGACTGGACGACGCTGGGCTTCAGCGGTGAGGCCTGGGCGGGGTCGCCGCCCCGCCGCTCACCCGGGGCGCTGGGCCGGTCGTGGAGCGTGCCGACCGGCGCCGAGGCCGAGCGACGACGAGGGAATGCCGTGGGCGGCTGGGAAGTGAAAGGGTTCATGGAGAGGCCAGCGGGTCAATGGAACGGGAAGCCACCGGGCTCGCGTCGGCCCGCGTGGTGCATCAGGGCCAGGCTTCGGGAAACAGCTGGCCCTGGCGCCAGCGCGCGGCCTGGCTGGCCAGGTGGCGCAGGCGCACGCGGAAGGCCGCCTCCGCGCCTTCGGCCAGCGACAGCTCGTCCGTCAGGCACACGGCGTCGGCGCTGGCCTCCAGGCCCAGCACCGCGCCGTGGCCCCGCAAGGCGATGAGCAGGTTGGCCTGCAGCAGGCTCAGCAGCATCGGCAGCGGATCGCGTCCGGGCAGCGGTCCCAGCACGCAGACCACGCGCGCGTGGTCGGGCCGGTTCTCCAGGTCGTGCTGCAGCAGCACCGTCTCGGTCCCCACCCGGCACTGGGCGGCGAGCAGCGACCCGGGGTCCAGCGAAGGGTTCAGCGCGGCGCCGAGTTCGACCGGGTACCAGGCGCAGCGCATGGCCGCCAGCCAATCCACCAGGAGGCGGCGCGGGTCGTGCGTGGCGAAACGGAACGTCGGTGGTGGGGTTGGCATGGGCCTGCGCCCTCCTGCCGGCCGGGCCGGCGCCGAAGCACAAAGGGAACAAAGGCCGGCGCGGGCGCGAAGAGCCCGCGCCGTTCAGGCGCGCAGGCTGGCGCTCAAGCCATCGGCCAGGGGCGCGGCACCCAGGAAGTGGTCGTCCCGCCAGCGCCGCGCCATGTGCGCCAGGCCGGTCATGGTGGCCAGCAGCAGGCGCGCGCTCGCGGTGGCCAAGGGCACCACGTGCAGCAGGTGCAGGCGGCGATCGCCCGGCTCGTAGCCGGCCACGGTGCCCGAGCCGGCCGTGAGCTGGCTCACGCGCAGCAATTGGCGCAGCGCGGCCTCGGCCAGGGCGTCGCCTTCGGGCACGGGGCCGAGCGGGCAGGCCACCGTGAGGCAGGCCGGCGAATGCCGCGGATCGCACCGCAGCGTCACGGGCATCGAGGCGATCTCGACATCGAAGAGAAACGGCCCCTCGCCCCGTGGTGGGGCGAGGGGCCGGTCGGCGGGCAGTTCCTCGGACAGCGCGTTCAACAAGCGCTCGAGCAAATCGGTGGCACGGGGTTCGGTCATGCGGGGCGTCCTGTGTGTTGTCGGAACGCTCACGAGGCCCATCCATCCCCTCCTCGCGAACGCCTGAACGTCATTCATGCAAAAGGCGGACCTTAGGTATCCCGATGGCCGATGCGGGTTCTCTACCAATTCATCACGTCAGGAAACGCACAGGGCCCAGCCCCCGCACCGCTCGACCGGCCAGCGCGCGCGGCGGCTCGCTTAATATGTCCGGCCATTCACATAGCCGCCGCGCCATGGCCGTCCGCCCCCCGCCCGAACCGCTGCGCGTGAGCCTGCAACCACGCTGGCGCGTGGGCCGCGCGGACGACGCCCCGCTCGACGCCACCCCCCTGCTCGAACTGCTGGCCACCGTGCAGGCCACCGGCAGCATCGCCCAGGCCGGGCGCGAGGCCGGGCTGTCCTACCGCCACGCCTGGGGCCTGCTGCGCCAGGCCGAGGCCCTGTTTGGCGAACCGCTGCTGCTGCGCGGACGCGGGCGCGGCTCGGCCTTGACCGGGCTGGGCGAAAAGCTGGTGTGGGCCGATGCGCGCATCGGCGCGCGCTTGCAACCCCTGCTGGAATCCCTGGCCTCGGAGCTCGAAGGCGAGCTGGGCCGCGTGCGGCCGCACGCCCCCGCCGTGGCGCGCCTGCACGCCAGCCACGGCTTCGCGGTGGCCGCGCTGCGCGAGCAGCTGGCGGCGCGCCAGGTGCCGGTGGAGCTGCGCTACCGCTCCAGCCTGGAGGCCGTGGCCGCGCTGGCGCACGGCGAGTGCGACCTGGCCGGCTTTCACGTGCCCTTGGGCGAATTCGAAGCGGCGGCCGCGCAGCGCTACCTGGCCTGGCTGCGGCCCGAGCAGCACCGCCTGGTGCACCTGGCCGTGCGCACGCAGGGCCTGTTCGTGGCGCCGGGCAACCCGCTGGGCCTGCGTGGCCTGCAAGACCTCGCGCGGCCCGGCCTGCGCTTCGTGAACCGGCCCGAGGGCTCGGGCACGCGCGTGCTGATCGAGCTGCTGCTGCAGCGCCAGGGCATCGCGCCGCGCTCGCTGCTGGGCTACGACAACACCGAGTTCACGCACGCGGCCGTGGCCGCCTACGTGGCCAGCGGCATGGCCGACGCCGGCATCGGCGTGCAGACGGCGGCGCACCGCTTCGGCCTGCACTTCATTCCGCTGCTGCGCGAGCGCTACTTCTTCGCGGTGCCGGCCGACGCCTCGCAGCGCCCCGGCCTGCGGCCGGTGCTGGCGGTGCTGCGCTCGCCGGCGTTTCGCGCGCGGGTCGCGGCGCTCAAGGGCTACGAGGCGGCGCAGACCGGCCGCGTGCTGACGCTGGCCGAGGCCTTCGGCGGCTGAGCCGCCTTGACGCTCGCGCACGGGCGCCGTCTACTGGCCCATCGGAGGAAGACCCCATGCGATCCCTGCTGCTGTCCCTGTCCCTGCTCGCGGCCTTGCCCGCGCCCGCCGCGCCCCCCGACGCCGAGGCCAGTGACCCCGCCCGGCTGGGCTGGATGAAGGGCGCCCCGCCGCCGGCCGAGCGCACCATCCGCTTCGCCGATGGCAGCTACGCCGACTTCCCGGCCTGGCGCTGGAGCGTGGCGCACTTCCGCGAACTGATGCCCACCGTGCAGGTCTCGCGCGGACTGGGCGCGCCGCGGCCGCTGCCGCGCGCCGAACGCGGCGACATCGACGGCCTGCGCTTCACCCCGCTGGGCGGCGGCGAGCCCATCACCTGGGCGCAATCGCTCGCGCTCAACTACACCGATGGCATCGTGGTGCTGCACCGCGGCCGCATCGTCTACGAGCGCTACTTCGGCGCGCTCACCGAAGAAGGCCAGCACGGCCTGATGTCGGTCACCAAGTCCTTCACCGGCCTGCTGGGTGCGGTGCTGGTGGCCGAAGGCCGGCTGGACCCGGACCGGCGCGTGGACCACTACGTGCCCGAGCTCGCGGCCTCGGCCTTCGGCAGCGCCACCGTGCGCCAGTTGCTGGACATGACCACCGGCATCCGCTTCAGCGAGGACTACGCCGACCCCCAGGCCGACGTCTGGCAGCACGCGCAGGCGGGCAGCCCACTGCCCAAGCCCGCCGGCTACCAGGGCCCGCGCAGCTACTTCGAGTACCTGCAGACGGTGCAGCCCCAGGGCCACCACGGCGAGGCTTTCGGCTACAAGACCGCCAACAGCGACGCCCTGGGCTGGGTGATCGCGCGGGTCAGCGGCCAGTCGGTGGCCGAGCTGCTGTCGCGGCGCCTGTGGCGGCGCATCGGCGCCGAGCAGGACGCCTACTTCACCGTCGACTCGATCGGCACGCCCTTCGCCGGCGGCGGGCTCAACGCGGGCCTGCGCGACCTCGCGCGCGTGGGCGAGCTGCTGCGCAACGGCGGCCGCCTGGGCGGGCAGCAGATCATTCCGCGCGCGGCCATCGCCGACATCCGGCGCGGCGGCTCGAAGGCCGATTTCGAGAAGGCCGGCTACGCCCAGCTCAAGGGCTGGAGCTACCGCAACATGTGGTGGGTGACGCACAACGACCACGGCGCCTACATGGCCCGCGGCGTGCACGGCCAGGCGCTGTACATCGACCCGAAGGCGGAGATGGTGATCGCGCGCTTCGCCTCGCACCCCACGGCCGGCAACGCGGCCAACGACCCGAACTCGCTGCCGGCGTACCACGCGCTGGCCAAGCACCTGATGGCGCGGCGCTGAGGCGCGCGCCCCGCGTTCAGCGCCGCTGCACGCCCACCGCCGTGCGCGCGGCGGCCTCCCAGGCGCCGCCCTGGAACCAGGCGTCGCCGTCCAGCCAGGCCTTGAGCATGGGCAGGGCGTCGAAGCCCCAGAAGAGGCGCCCGTCCACCACCAGGGCGGGCACGCCGAACAGGCCCAGGGCCAGGGCCTGTTCGCCGTTGGCGCGCAGGCGCTGCTTCACCACATCGCTGTCGGGCTCGACCCAGGCCCGGCCGCGCTGGGCCATGTGGTCTTGCAGCCGCGCCCGCAGATCGGCCAGGCGCGCCGGATCGGCCGCGTCGGCCCCGCCGTGCCAGACGTGCTGGAACAGCAGCTCGGTGACGTAGCGGCTGGTCTCGCCGGGCGCTTCGTCCACGGCGGTGGCCAGGCCCAGGCGCAGCAGCGGCAGCGGGTTGAAGGGGTGGGTGGCGGGCAGCTCGAGCCGGATGCCGTGCGTGTGCGCGAGCCACTGCACCTGGCGGTAGGTCCAGTCGCGCTTGGCCGGGATCTCGGCCGGCCCCAGCTGGCCGTGCGCCTTGAGCAGGCCGGCGAACAGCACCGGGCGGTAGTGCAGCGCCACGCTGTGGCCCATCAGCGCCTGCGGCAAGGCCGCGAAGGCCAGGTGCGCGTAGGGCGAGATGGGGTCGTAGAAGAACTGGACGTCTTTCATTCGGCGATCGGCTCCCGGGTGTCGAGCTGCGCCCACACGGCCAGCTTGTCGGCGTCGCTCATGCGGCTCCAGGCGCCGATCTCGGCCAGCGTGCGCAGGCAACCCACGCATTGGCCCCGGCGCTCGTCGAGCCGGCACACGCTCAGGCAGGGCGAGGGCACGGCCACGCCGGGCTGGCGCATGCGGGCGCGCTTGAAGTTGGGGCGTTCGGGCGCGTTCATGCGCGATCCGGCGCCGGGCCGCCGCCAGCCGGATCCGCCCCCGCGGGGGGCAGCGACCCGCGCAGCGGCGGCGCGTGGGGGCCCGCGTCACCCTGGACCACGTCGGCCACGGGCGCGCCGGTGTAGCGCTCCAGCTCCTGCGGCGTGAGCGGGAACACGGCGTGCGGGTGGCCCGCCGCGGCCCAGACCACGTCGAAGCGGAACAGCTCGCGGTCGATCAGCGTGACGGGCTCGTGGGCGTGCGCCAGCGGCGACACGCCGCCGATGGAGAAACCGGTCTGCGCCTTGACGAAGTCGGCGTCGGCGCGGCCCAGCTTGTGGCCCTCGCCGCAGACCAGGGCCTGCACGCGCTTCTCGTCCACGCGGCGGTCGCCGGAGGTGATGACCAGCACCGCGCGCTCGTCGCCCTTGCGGCGGAAGATGATGCTTTTGGCGATCTGTCCCAGGGCCACGCCCAGCGCGTCGGCCGCCTGCTGCGCGGTGCGCGCGGCGTCGTCGAGCATCACGGGCGCGTGCGCGTGGCCCAGCGCGGCCAGGCGCTCGGCCACGCGGCGGATGGCGGGGGAGGTTTGCAGTTCGGACACCGGCGTCATGCGCTCAGCCTTGGCGCTTGGCCAGCACGGCGCGCGCCACGCGCGAGTTGGTGGGCCGGCCCAGCTGCTGGCTGATGTAGGCGCCGGCGTCGATCAGGGCGTCGAGGTCGATGCCGGTGGCGATGCCCATGCCGTGCAGCAGGTAGACCACGTCCTCGGTGGCGACGTTGCCGGTGGCGCCCTTGGCGTAGGGGCAGCCGCCCAGGCCGGCCACGGAGGCGTCGAACTGCCACACCCCCATCTCCAGCGCGGCCAGGGTGTTGCCCACGGCCTGGCCGTACGTATCGTGGAAGTGGCCCGACACCTGGTCGACGCCGTAGTGCTTGAAGGTGGCCTCGAAGGCGGCCTGCACCTTCTTCGGCGTGCCCACGCCGATGGTGTCGGCCACGCCCACGTGCTCCACGCCAATCCCCTTCATGAGGCCGGCGAGGTAGTCCACGCGCGAGGGCGGCACCTCGCCTTCGTACGGGCAGCCCACGGTGCAGCTCATGGCGCCGCGCACGGCGATGCCCTTGGCCTTGGCCGCCGCCACCACGGGCGCGAAGCGCTCGATGCTCTCGGCGATGCTGCAGTTGATGTTCTTCTGGCTGAAGGCCTCGCTGGCGGCACCGAAGACCACGATTTCGTCGGGCCGGTCGGCCAGCGCGGCCTCGAAGCCCTTCAGGTTGGGCGTCAGCACCGAGTAGCGCACACCGGCGCGGCGCTGGATGCCCTGCATGACCTCGTGGTTGTCGGCCATCTGCGGCACCCACTTGGGGCTCACGTAGCTGGTGACCTCGATCTCGGTCAGGCCGGCGGCCTGCAGGCGGTGCACGAGCTCGATCTTGACCGCGGCGGGCACGGGCTGCTTCTCGTTCTGCAGGCCGTCGCGCGGGCCGACGTCGACGAGCTTGACGCGCTGAGGGAGCTGGTTCATGGGATGTCCTTTCAATAGCCGCGCTGGCGGTCCACCTCGCCCGCCACGGCTTCGCCGCGTTGCAGCGCGGCGATCTTGCGCGCGATCTGCGCGATGCTCTCTTCGCGCAGGGTGCGGGCCGAGGTGTGCGGCGTGAGCGTGATTTTCGGGTGGTTCCAGAAACCATGCCCGGCGGGCAGGGGTTCGGTGCGGAAGACGTCGAGCGCCGCGCCGGCCAGGTGACCGCTGTCGAGCAGGGCCAGCAGGTCCTCGTCCACCAGGTGGGCGCCACGCGCGAGGTTGATCAGGTAGCCGCCCGGGCGCAGCAGGCCCAGGGTGCGGCGGTTCAGGATGTCCTGCGTCTGGGGCGTGAGCGGCAGCAGGTTGATGAGCACGCGGCAGCTCGACAGGAAGGTGTCGAGCTGCGCCTCGCCCGCGTGGCAGCGCACGCCGTCGATGGCCTTGGGCGAGCGGCTCCAGCCGTGCACGGGAAAGTCGAACACCGTGAGCGCGCGCGCCACGCGCTCGCCGAGCACGCCCAGGCCCATCACGCCGACCGGGAAGTCGGCGCGGGCGCGCGGCTTGCGGTAGCTCCAGCGGCCCTCGCGCACCTCGGCCTCATACGCGTCCAACTCGCGGAAATGGCGAATCACCGCGTGGCAGGCGAACTCGGCCATCTGCACCGACATGCCGGCGTCGTCGAGCCGCACGAGGCGCGTGGACGGCGCGACGCGCAGGCCGAGCAGGGCGTCCACGCCGGCACCGGTGTTGAACGCGGCCTTCAGGCCCGGCTGTTCGTCGAAGAAGGCCTGGGGCGGCGCCCAGACCACCGCGAAGTCGGCGGCGGGCGCGCCGGGCCGCCAGACGCTGACGGTGGCATCCGGCAGCGCGGCCCGCAGGCCCTCCTGCCAGGGTTCGGGCTTCTGTTGGCTGAGGCAGACGGTGATGTGCATGGTGCGAAGCGTGGGTTCCTCAATGCGCGGCCAGCTTGAGCAGCTCCGCGCCCTCGGCCACCTGGTCGCCGGGCGCGTAGAGCAGCTCGGCCACGGTGCCGTCGGCCGGCGCGGCGATGGTGTGCTCCATCTTCATGGCCTCCATCACCGCCAGCGGCTGGCCCTTCTTCACCGCGTCGCCGGCCTTCACGGCGAAGGACACGACCTTGCCGGGCATGGGCGCGGTGAGGCGACCGCCCTCGCCCTCGCCTTCGCCCGCGTGGGCCAGCAGGTCGATCTCGACCAGGCTGGTGGCGCCGCGCGCGCAGAACACGTGCACGGTCTCGCCCGTGGTCCAGGTCTGCACGGTGTCGCGGCGGCCGGCGAACTGCAGGTCGAAACGTTCGCCAGCCAGCGGCTCGACCACCAGCGGGCCCTGCACGTCGCCCAGCGCCAGCGTGAGCGCGCCGCCGCGCCCGTAGGTGAGCGTGGCCTGCAGCGTGGCGCCGGCGACCTCGAAGTCGAAGCGGCGCGTGGTCAGGCCGTGCGAGCGGAAGCCGTCGCGGCGCGAGAAGGGGTCGGCGCCTTCGAGCGCGTGTTCGCCCAGCAGGGTTTGGGCCACGGCGGCGGCCACGGCCGTGGGCGTGCCCACGCGGTCCTGCTGGAACAGCACGGCCGATTCGCGCGGAATGAGCGCGGTGTCGAGCCGCGCCGTGGCGAAGGACTCGCTGGCCACCACGTGGCGCAGGAACTGCACGTTGGTGGCCAGGCCGACGATGCGGGTCTCGGCCAGGGCCGCGTCCAGCCGCGCCAGGGCCTGCTCGCGGTTGTCGCCGTGCACGATGAGCTTGGCGATCATGGAGTCGTAGAAGGGGCTGATGGCGTCGCCCTCGCGCACGCCGTCGTCCACGCGGGTGGTGCCGCGCTCGAAGGCGGTGTGCGCCGGCTTGCGGTAGACCTGCAGCGTGCCGGTGGCCGGCAGGAACTGGTTGTCGGGGTTCTCGGCGCAGATGCGCGCCTCGATGGCGTGGCCGTTCATGCGCAGCTGGTCCTGGCGCAGCGGCAGGGGCTCGCCCGAGGCCACGCGCAGCTGCCACTCCACCAGGTCCAGGCCGGTGATGGCCTCCGTCACCGGGTGCTCCACCTGCAGGCGCGTGTTCATCTCCATGAAGTAGAAGCGCATGGCCTCGGGGTGGTCGTAGCCCTCGGGCTGCTCGACGATGAACTCCACCGTGCCCGCGCCCACGTAGTTCACCGCTTTCGCGGCCGCCACCGCGGCTTCGCCCATGCGCTGGCGCAACGCGGGCGTCATGCCGGGCGCGGGCGCCTCCTCCAGCACCTTCTGGTGGCGCCGCTGCACCGAGCAGTCGCGCTCGAACAGGTAGACGCAGTTGCCCTGCGTGTCGCCGAAGACCTGGATTTCGATGTGGCGCGGGCGCTGCACGTACTTCTCGATCAGCACGGCGTCGCTGCCGAAGCTGTTGCGCGCCTCGCGCTGGCAGCTGGCCAGGGCGGCGGCGAAGTCCTCGCTTTTTTCCACCACGCGCATGCCCTTGCCGCCACCGCCCGCGCTGGCCTTGATGAGCGCGGGGTAGCCGATGCGGTCGGCCTCGCGCTGCAGCAGGGCCGGGTCCTGGTCGGTGCCGTGGTAGCCGGGCACCAGGGGCACGCCGGCCTTTTCCATCAGGCGCTTGGATTCGGCCTTCAGGCCCATGGCCTCGATGGCCGACGAGGGCGGGCCGATGAAGACCAGGCCGGCCTTGGCGCAGGCGTCGGCGAAGGCCTCGTTCTCGCTGAGGAAACCGTAGCCCGGGTGCACGGCCTGCGCGCCCGTGGCCCGGGCGGCCGCGAGGATGCGCTCCCACTGCAGGTAGCTGTCCTTGGGCGCGGAACCACCGATGTGCACGGCCTCGTCGCAGGCGGCCACGTGCTTGGCGCGCGCGTCGGCGTCGGAGTACACGGCCACGGTCTTCACGCCCAGGCGGCGCGCGGTGGCGGCGACGCGGCAGGCGATCTCGCCGCGGTTGGCGATCAGGATCTTGTCAAACATGGGAGGGTCTCCGGGTGGATGGCCACGCGGGCGCGTGGTCCAGGGTGAGGTGCGGCGCGACGGCGCGCGGCGTGGGATCGGCCAGGCGCGGCACGCGGCCCCAGCAGGGCGCCCGCAGCAGCGCCTGCAGCGATGACAGGTTGAGGTCGGCGTGGGCAAAGGCCGGGTCGACCGCGTTGGCCACCCAGCCCGCCAGCCGCAGGCCACGCGCGCGCACGGCCTCGGCGGTGAGGGCGGCGTGGTTGAGGCAGCCCAGGCGCAAGCCCACGACCAGCAGCACGGGCAGGTCCAGGTCGACCGCGAGATCGGCCGTGTCCCAGTCCGGCAGCAGGGGCACGCGAAAACCGCCGACGCCTTCGACCACCAGCAGGTCGGCGCGTGCGGCGAGCGCGCGCGCCGCCGCCAGCACGGCCGCGCGCTCGACCGGCCGGCCTTCGTGCGCGGCCGCGATGTGCGGCGCGCAGGCCTCGCGCCACTGAAAGGGCCCGACCTCGGCCTCGTTCAGCCCCAGGGCCTGGGCCGCGTGCAGGTGGCGCACGTCTTCGTTGAACCAGCGGCCGTCGGCGTCCTGCCGCTGGCCGGCCGCCAGGGGCTTGAAGGGCGCCACGCGCCAGCCCCGCGCCTGCAGCGCGTGCACCAGGCCGCCGCTGACGCAGGTCTTGCCGATCTCGGTATCGGTGCCGGTGACGAACAGGCCTTGCATCAGGCCACCTCCAGCGCCACGGACAGCGCGGCGCGTTCCAGGGCGTGCAGCAGCTGGTCCACGTCCTCGGGCGCGTGGCTGGCGCACAAGGTCACGCGCAGCCGCGCGCTGCCCACCGGCACCGTGGGCGGGCGGATGCCCGGCACGCGCAGGCCTTCGGCCTCGAGCCGCGCCGACAGCGCCATGGCCGGCGCGTTGCCGCCCACCACGAGGGCCTGCACCGGCGTCTGCGAATCGATCAGCCGCCAGCCCAGGCCGGCGTGGCGCGCCAGCAGGGCCTGGGCGCCCGCGCGCCATTGGGCGACGCGCTCGCGCAGCGCGGCGCGGCGCCGCCGGCCCTCGGGTCCCTGGATGAGCCGCAGCGAGGTGAGCACGGCGTGCTCCAGCAGCGGCGGCGCGGCGGTGGAGAAGATGTAGTTGCGCGCGCTCTGCAGCAGGAATTCGATCACGCGGTCGTGCGCCACCACGAAGGCGCCGGCCAGGCCCGCGGCCTTGCCCAGGGTGCCCATCAGCACCAGGCGTGGGCTGCGCAGGCCCAGCAGCTGCAGGGCACCCAGGCCGTCCTCGCCCAGCACGCCGAAGCCGTGCGCGTCGTCGACCACCAGCAAGGCGTCGTGCGCCTCGGCCAGGGCCAGCAGCTCGCGCAGGGGAGCGATGTCGCCGTCCATGCTGAACACGCTGTCGGTGGCGATGAGCTTGCGCGGCGCCGCGCTGGCGGCCAGTCGCGCGGCCAGGGCCACGGTGTCGGCGTGCGGGTAGACGCTCACGCGCGCCCGGGACAGGCGCGCGCCGTCGATGAGCGAGGCGTGGTTGAGCTGGTCGCAGAAGAGCTCGACCTCGGCGTCGCCCAGCGCGGTGAGCACGCCCAGGTTGGCCATGTAGCCGGTGCAGAAACCCAGCGCGCGGGCCTGGGGAATGTGCCCGGCGAAGGCCTCGCCGAGCCAGGCCGCGACGGCCGCGTGCGCGGCGCTGTGGCCGCTCACCAGCGGCGAGGCGCCCGAGCCGCCGCCCCAGCGCCGCGCGCCCTCGGCCAGGGCCTCGGCGATGGCGGGGTGCGCGGCCAGGCCCAGGTAGTCGTTGCCGCAGAACATGAGCAGCTCGCGCGTGCCGCCCCGCGGATCGCGCACGCGCTGGCGCGGCGCGGTGCCGCTGTCGGCCACGCGCAGGCGCCGCCGCAGGTCGCGCGCGTCGAGGTCGTCCAGGCGCTGGTTCAGGTGCTCAAACCACATCGTTCAGCGTGTCCGTGACGGCCTCGGCCAGCCAGGCCGCGGTGGGAGGGTCGACGAGGTACGGCGGCATGAGGTAGACCGTGCGGCCGATGGGCCGGATCAGCAGCCCGTGCGCGCGCCCCGCGAGGTGGAAGCGCTCGGCGACATCGGCCGCCGCGCCCGGCAGGTCGAAGGCCAGGATGGTGCCGCGCTGGCGCAGGTGCGCCACGCGATCGTCCTGCGCCAGCGGCGCGAAGGCCTGGGCCAGCCAGGCGGCCTGCTCGGCGCAGCGCGCCTCCTGGCCGGCGTCGAAGCGGTCGAGCACCGCGTTGGCGGCCGCGCAGGCCAGCGGGTTGCCGGTGTAGGAGTGCGAGTGCAGGAAGGCCCGCGCGGGGTCGTCGGACCAGAAGGCCTGGAACACGGCCTCGCCGCTGAGCACCACCGACAGCGGCAGGGTGCCGCCGGTGATGCCCTTGGACAGCAGCAGGAAGTCGGGCCAATCGGCCGGGCCCGCCGGCTCGGTGTGCGACCAGGCGAAGAAGCGCCCGGTGCGCCCGCAGCCGACGGCGATCTCGTCGGCGATCAGGTGCACGCCGTGCGCGGTGCACAGGCGGCGCAGCTCGCGCAGGTAGCGCGGCGCATGCATCACCATGCCAGCGGCGCCCTGCACCAGCGGCTCGATCAGCACGGCGGCCAGTTGATCGGCCTCGCGCGCCAGCAGCGCGGCCAGCGCGGCCAGCGCCTGGTCTTCATTGCCGAGGCGGCTGTCGGGCGCGTCCACCAGGCGGCTGCGCATCAGCAGCGGGTCGTAGGCGTCGCGGAAGATGGCCACGTCGGTCACCGAGAGCGCGCCCAGGGTCTCGCCGTGGTAGCCGCCGCGCAGGGCGACGAAGCCGCGCTTGCCCTCGAGGCCCTGGTTGCGCCAGGCGTGAAAGCTCTGCTTGAGCGCGATCTCGACCGCGCTTGCGCCGTCGCTGCCGAAGGAGGCGTGCGCCAGCGCGCCGCCGCTGCGCGCGCACAGGCGCTCGGCCAGGCGCACCACGGGCTCGTGCGTGCAGCCCGCCAGCATGGCGTGCGGCAGGGTGTTCAACTGCGCGGTGATGGCCGCGCGCAGGCCCTCGTCGCTGTGGCCGAACAGGTTGACCCACCAGGAGGAGATGGCGTCGAAGTAGCGCCGGCCCTCGCTGTCGAACAGCCAGGGGCCTTCGCCGCGCGCCAGGGGCAGCGGCGGGCGCTGCGCGGCGCGCGCCATCGAGGTGCAGGGGTGCCACACGCGCGCCAGGCTGCGCGCGGCCAGCTCGGGCATGGCCGATCCGTTGTTCGTCATACCGGTTCTTGTGCCCGCCCCAGCGCGCGGCGCCAGACGGCGCGCAGGAAGCGGAACAGCGTCCACGTGATCCACCACATGGCCAGCACGATAACCACCAGCAGGACCGCAAACACCAGGGGGTGGTTCGTGGCCAACCAGAGCGCGGCCACCACCAGGCCGTCTTCGAGCAGGCTTAAGCCCAGGTTGGTGAAGGGTTCGGGCGAGGCGTTGGCGGCCGCGCGCGCGCTGGTCTTGGCGGCCTGGCTGGTGGCCGCCAGGGTGCCGCCCAGCAGCGCGGCCATCAGCGCCAGGGTGGCGCTGTCGGCGCCCAGCGCGCCGGCGGCGAGCGCGGCGCCGGCCGGCACGCGGATCACGCTGTTGACCAGGTCCCAGAGGGAGTCGACCCAGGGGATCTTGTCGGCAAAGAACTCGATGAAGAGCATGAAGCCGCTGGCGCCCAGCAGCGCGGGGTGCTGCAGCACCTGCAGGCCGGGCGGCAACTCGAGCCAGCCGATCCAGCCCGCCAGGCCGGTGAGGAAAACCACCAGGTACAGGCGCAGGCCGCTGGCCCAGCCGAGCGCGGCGGCCAGCGCCAGCAGCTCGGGCGTGCCCAGGGATTGCAGTGCGTCATTCATGTCGCGTTGCCTCCGGAGCACCCGAGGCACTGGCCTT
Organism: Hydrogenophaga sp. 70-12; assembly: GCF_001897365.1. Classification (NCBI taxonomy): domain Bacteria; kingdom Pseudomonadati; phylum Pseudomonadota; class Betaproteobacteria; order Burkholderiales; family Comamonadaceae; genus Hydrogenophaga; species Hydrogenophaga sp. 70-12. The sequence continues at coordinate 15,264 of NZ_MKSS01000412.1, read as the reverse complement.
GCCAGGCCTCTGGGTGCGCCCCACTCCCGCCGAAGGCGAGAGTGGGGGGAGCCGCAAAGCGGCGCGGGGGCAGCTTCATCTCACTGCCAGTTCGGCGCGCGCTTGTTCAGGAAGGAGGCCAGGCCTTCGCGGCCTTCCTCGCTGGCGCGGATGTCGGCGATGCGGCGCGCGGTGTCGGCGCGCAGCTCGGCCGTGAGCGGCTGGCCGGCGACGTCGCGCACCAGGGCCTTGCAGGCGCGCGCGGCGGCCGGGCCGTTGTTGGCCAGGGTGGCCACGATGCCGTCGACCGTGGCGTCCAGCGTCTCGGGCGTGGCCAGCTCGTGCACCATGCCCAGGGCGTGGGCCTGCGCGGCGCTGAAGCGCTCGGCCGTGACCATGTAGCGGCGCGCGGCCTGCGCGCCCATGGCGCGGACCACGTAGGGGCTGATGGTGGCCGGCAGCAGGCCCAGGCGCGCCTCGGACAGGCAGAAGGTCGCGCCCTCCACGGCCACCAGCACGTCGCAGATGGCCGCCAGGCCCATGCCGCCGGCGTAGCAGTCGCCCTGCACGCGCCCCACCACGGGCACCGGGCACTGGTCCAGGGTCCAGAGCATGTCGGCCAGGCGCTGGGCGTCGGCGCGGTTCTCTTCCCACGAGTAGCCGGCCATGGCCTTCATCCAGTTCAGGTCGGCGCCGGCGCAGAAGGCCTTGCCGTGCGCGCCCAACACCACCACGCGCAGGTCCGCGTCCTGCGACAGCGCGCCGAAGGCGTGCGTGAGCGCGGCGATCACCTCGTCGTTGAAGGCGTTGCGCACATCGGGGCGGTTGAGCCAGACGCGCGCCACGTGCGCGCTGGGGCGGGAAACCTCGATCACATCGCTCATGTCAGTACCTCTTCGCAACCTCTTCCAGCATCACTTCGGTGGCGCCGCCGCCGATGGCCAGCACGCGCGCGTCGCGCCACAGGCGCTCGATGGCGGTCTCGCGGATGAAGCCCATGCCGCCGTGGAACTGCTGGCAGGTCTGCACCACCTCGTTCACCAGCTCGCCGGTGAGCGCTTTCAGCATCGACACCTGCTGCACGATGTCCTTGCCCTGCGTGACCGCCCAGGCGCAGTGGTACATGAACTGGCGCGCCGCGCGCACCTTGGCGTCGAGCATCGCCAGGCGCTGGCGGATCACCTGCTGGTCCCACAGCGGCCCGCCGAAGGCCTGGCGCTGGCGCACGTGGTCCAGCGTGAGCTGCAGCGCGCGCTGGCAATGGCCCACGGCCATGGCGCCCAGGGCGATGCGCTCGGTCTGGAAGTTTTTCATCACCGCGTAGAAGCCCTTGCCCTCCTCGCCCAGCAGGTTGGCGGCGGGGAGGCGCACGTTGTCAAACACCAGCTCGGCGGTGTCCGAGCTGAGCCAGCCCGTCTTGTGCAGCGCGCGGCCCACGCTGAAGCCGGGCGTTCCCTTCTCGACGATGAACATCGAGACCTCGCGCTTGCCCGGCCCGGTCTTGGCCGCGACGAAGTAGAGGTCGGCGTGCACGCCGTTGGTGATGAACATCTTGGTGCCGTTGAGCACCCATTCATCGCCCTCGCGCACGGCGCGCGTGCGGATGCCGGCGACGTCGGAGCCGGCGCCGGGTTCGGTGATCGCCACGGCGCAGATCGATTCGCCCGCGCAGACCTTGGGCAGGTGCCGGGCCTTCTGCGCGGCGCTGCCGGCGTGGTGCAGGTGCGGGCCGGCCATGTCGGTGTGCACCAGCACGGTGATCACGAAGCCGGCGAAGGTGCTCTGCGACAGCGCCTCGGCGAACACCAGATTGGTCAGCGCATCGGCGTCGCCGCCGCCGTATTCGCCCTCGAAGGCAATGCCCAGCAGGCCGGCCTGGCCCATGCGGCGCAGCACCTCGCGCGGCACGAAGCCCTGCTGCTCCCAGGCCATGCCGTGCGGCTCGACCTCGCGCGCGATGAAGCGCGCCACCTGCTCACGCAGGGTCTGGTGCTCGGGGGTGTCGTAGATCGTGGGTTCCAAGGCTGGTGTCTCCGTCAAGGGTGGCCGGCTTCAGCCGGTCCGGGCGGGCTGCAGCTGCAGGAAGCGCACGAGGTCCAGTTCGGGCCCCGGTTGCCCCAGCAGGGTCAGTGCCGCGGTGATCTGGCCGCGGTGGTGCGTGGCGTGGTTGAACACATGGGCCAGCGTGGGCGCGAAGGGCAGGTCCATGGCCTCGCCATTCGAGCGCGTGTAGCGCAGGCGACCGTCGAAGCGCTCGGCGGGCCAGTGGGTGATGGCCCCGTCCCAGGCCAGCGCGCCATCGAGCACCGCCTGCGCGAGCCGCGCGCGATCGGGCTCGGCCTCCATGTCCAGGGCCAGCGCTGGCGATTCGCCCCGCGCGAAGCGGGGAAACCACAGCAGGCTTTCGCCCACCAGCAGGTGGTTCAGCGTGCCGTGCACGCTCTTGAAGAACAGGCCGACGTCGCGCCGGTAGGCGTCTTCGTCGAGCGCGGCCACCGCCTCCAGCAGGCGCCGCGTGGCCCAGGCGTGGTAGCGCGCGAGCGTGAGGAAATGGGCGCGGGCGTCCATGGCTGCGCTCACATGCGGAACACGCCGAACTTCGGCTCACCGATGGGCGCGTTCAGCGTGGCCGACATCGCCAGCGCCAGCACGCGGCGCGTGTCGGCGGGGTCGATCACGCCGTCGTCCCACAGGCGGGCGCTGGAGAAATAGGGGTGCGACTGGTGCGCAAACTGATCGAGCAGGGGCTGCTTGAACTTCGCCTCTTCCTCGGCGCTCCAGGACCCGCCCTTGGCCTCGATGCCGTCGCGCTTGACGGTGGCCAGCACGCTCGCGGCCTGCTCGCCGCCCATGACGCTGATGCGCGCGTTGGGCCACATCCAGAGGAAGCGCGGGCTGTAGGCGCGGCCGCACATGCCGTAGTTGCCCGCGCCGTAGCTGCCGCCGATGATGATGGTGAACTTGGGCACCTGCACCGTGGCCACGGCCGTGACCATCTTGGCGCCGTGGCGCGCGATGCCCTCGTTCTCGTACTTGCGTCCCACCATGAAGCCGGTGATGTTCTGCAGGAACAGCAGCGGCACCTTGCGCTGGCCGCACAGCTCGATGAAGTGCGCGCCCTTCTGCGCGCTTTCGGAGAACAGCACGCCGTTGTTGGCCACGATGCCGATGGGCATGCCTTCGATGTGCGCGAAGCCGCAGACCAGGGTGCTGCCGAAGCGCGCCTTGAACTCGTGGAACTCGGAGCCGTCGACCAGGCGCGCGATGACCTCGCGCACGTCGTAGGGCTTGCGGGTGTCGGTGGGAATGACGCCGTACAGCTCCTCGGACGGATACCTGGGCGCGCGCGGCTCGATCAGCGCCTGCCTCGCCTCCTTGCGGCGGTTCAGCGTGGCCACGGCCTGGCGCGCCAGCGCGATGGCGTGGGCGTCGTTCTGCGCCAGGTGGTCGGCCACGCCCGAGAGGCGCGTGTGCACGTCGCCGCCGCCCAGGTCCTCGGCGCTCACCACCTCGCCGATGGCGGCCTTCACCAGCGGCGGGCCGCCCAGGAAGATGGTGCCCTGGTTCTTCACGATGATGGTCTCGTCGCTCATGGCGGGCACGTAGGCGCCGCCGGCGGTGCACGAGCCCATCACCACCGCGATCTGCGCAATGCCTTGCGCGCTCATGTTGGCCTGGTTGTAGAAGATGCGGCCGAAGTGCTCGCGGTCGGGGAAGACGTCGTCCTGGTTGGGCAGGTTGGCGCCGCCCGAGTCCACCAGGTAAATGCAGGGCAGCTGGTTCTGCATCGCCACCTCCTGCGCCCGCAGGTGCTTCTTCACCGTCATGGGGTAGTAGGTGCCGCCCTTGACGGTGGCGTCGTTGCAGACGATCAGGCAGTCGACGCCGCTCACCCGGCCGATGCCGGCGATCAGGCCGGCGCAGGGCGCGTCGCCGTGGTACATGCCGTGCGCGGCCAGGGGCGCCAGCTCCAGGAAGGGCGTGCCGGGGTCCAGCAGCATCTGCACGCGCTCGCGCGGCAGCAGCTTGCCGCGCTTGACGTGCTTGGCGCGCGCGGCCTCGCCGCCGCCCTGGGCGGCCTGGGCGAGCTGGACCTTGAGGTCCTCCACCTGGGCGCGCATGGCCTCGGCGTTGGCCTGGAATTCGGCCGATCGGGGGTTGAGCTTGGTCTCCAGGATGGGCATGGCCTGTCTCGTGTGGTGGGCGAACGAAGGGCGAGGGTACACCCCCGGCCGCCACCACCGGCCGCCATGGCGGTTGCAAATCGCGCCACCAGACCAGGCGCGGTGGCACACTCGCGCCATGCCCGCGGACACCCCCGACCTGCTGCCCGGCCCCGCCCTCACGCCCATGGCGCTGGTCCGGGCCATGGCGCTGGCCTACCGGGCGCGCGGCATGGACCCGGCGGCGGCCCTGGCGCAGGCACAAATTCCGCCAGAGCATCTGAACGATCCGCCAGCGCGCATCACCGCCGCGCAGATGGAGGCTGTGTCCTACGCGGCCATGCGCGAGCTCGACGACGAGGCCCTGGGCTGCTTCGAGCGGGCGCTGCCCTGGGGCAGCTACGGGCTGCTGGCGCGGGCCTCGCTGTCCTCGCCCACGCTGGCGGTGGCGCTCAAGCGCTGGTGCCGCCACCACGGCCTGCTGGCGAACGCGGTCGCGCTCTCGGTCGAGACCAGCGGCGAGCGCGCCGCCATCGCCCTGCGCCTGCGCCGCGACCCCGGCCCGCTCACCGAGCTGTGCGTGGTCTCGGTGCTGCGCAACATCCACGGCCTGGCGGCCTGGTTCGTGGATTCGCGCATCCCCTTGCTGGAGGCGCATTTCCCCTACGCGCCGCCGCCGCACGTCGAGGCCTATGCGGTGCTGTTCGACGCCCCGGCCCGCTTCGGCACAGACCAGGCCGCCATCCACTTCGATTCGCGCTACCTCAGCCTGCCCCTGCGCCGCGACGAAGCGGCCATGAGCCAGTTGCTGCAGCGCGCGCTGCCGCTGACGGTGCGTTCCTACCGGCGCGACCGCCTGCTGGTGCAGCGCGTGCGCCAGCTGCTGGCCCGCCAGCCGCTGGAGACCCACAACGCCGACGACCTGGCCGCCCTGCTGCACACCTCGGCGCGCACCCTGCACCGCCAGCTGAGGGAAGAAGGGGCCAACTTGCAGGCGCTGAAGGACGAGGTGCGGCGCGAGCGCGCGAGCCAGCTGCTGCTGCGCACCGACCGGCCCATCAAGCAGGTGGCCGAGGCGGCGGGCTTTCGCAACGAGAAAAGCTTCATCCGCGCCTTCCGGGCCTGGACGGGACAGTCGCCTGGCGACTTCCGGCGGCGCTGACGCGGCAGCCCACCCGACGAGCGCGCGCGCCCCCGCGCGCCGGCCTCGGCCCGGCAACGCCGGTTCCGCGGTGTCTCGGGACAAAAGCCGGTCACAATCGGGAATCGTTCTCATTTAAATTGCCCGCCCATGATGCTGCGCATTCCCCAGGTGCTGACGCCCGAGCAGCTGCGCCAGTGCCGCCAGTCGCTGGAGACCGCGGACTGGACCGACGGCCGCGCCACCGCCGGCCACCTGGCCGCCCAGGTCAAGCACAACCAGCAGCTGGGCGACGACCAGCCGGCGGCGCGCCAGGTCGGCGACCTGATCCTGCAGGCCCTGGGCCAGCACCCACTCTTCCTGTCGGCCGCCCTGCCGCTGAAGGTGCTGCCGCCGCGCTTCAACCGCTACCAGGGCGGCGGCCGGTACGGCGCGCACGTGGACGCGGCCATCTTCAGCGTGCCGGGCACGCCGCACCGGGTGCGCAGCGACCTGTCGGCCACCCTGTTCTTCAGCGAGCCCCACGAGTACGAGGGCGGCGAGCTGACCGTGCAGGACAGCTTCGGCCAGCACAGCGCCAAGCTGGCGGCCGGCGACCTGGTGCTCTACCCCGGCACCAGCCTGCACCACGTCACCCCGGTCACGCGCGGCGTGCGGCTGGCGGCCTTCTTCTGGGTCCAGAGCCTGGTGCGCGACGACAGCCAGCGCACACTGATGCTCGAACTCGACACCGCCATCCAGCAACTCGTGCGCGACACGCCCGGGCACCCCGCGCTGGACCGGCTCACCGGCGTGTACCACAACCTGCTGCGGCAATGGGCGAACACCTGATGTCGCCATCGGCGAGCCCACGCGACATGAAGCCGCCGCTGGCGCAGATCCCGCCCGAGGTGGCCGCCGTCAGCGACTACGAACCGCTGGCGCGCGAGCGCATGACGCCCGCGGCCTGGGCCTGGCTGCAGGGCGGCGCGGCGGATGAAATCACCCTGCGCGAGAACCAGGCCGCCTTCCAGCGCCTGCGCCTGGCGCCGCGCGCGCTGGCCGAGCTGGCCGGCGCCCACACCCGGCTCACGCTGCTGGGCCAGGCCTTCGAGCACCCCATCTTTGTCGCCCCGGTGGCCTACCAGCAGCTCGCGCACCCCGACGGCGAGAGGGCCACGGTGCTCGCCGCCGGCGCCCTGGGCGCGGGCATGGTGGTGAGCACGCAGGCTGGCCTGCCATTGGACGCGCTGGCGCGCCAGGCCACCGCGCCGCTGTGGTTCCAGCTCTACGTGCAGCACGACCGCGGCTTCACCCGCGAACTGGTGCACCGCGTGCAAGCCGCGGGCTACCGCGCCCTGGTGGTGACGGTGGACGCGCCCGTGAGCGGCCCGCGCAACCGCGAGCGGCGCGCCGGCTTCGCGCTGCCGCCGGGCCTGAGCGCCGTGAACCTGCAGGGCGTGCGCAACCCGCCGCCCCACACCGCGCCCCTGGGTCGCCCGCCCCTGTTCGGCAGCCCGCTGGTGGACACGGCCCTGACCTGGCGCGACATCGCCTGGCTGCGCGAGCAGACCACGCTGCCCGTCCTGCTCAAGGGCGTGCTCTCGCCCGCGGACGCCGTGCGCGCGGCCGACGAGGGCCTGGATGGCGTGATCGTCTCCAACCACGGCGGGCGCGTGCTCGACACCGTGCCCGCCACCATCGAGGCCCTGCCCGCCATCGCGCGCGCCGTGAACGGCCGCCTGCCGCTGCTGCTGGACGGTGGCGTGCGCCGCGGCACCGACGTGTTCAAGGCGCTGGCCCTGGGCGCCTCGGCCGTGCTGGTGGGCCGGCCCGTGCTGCATGGCCTGGCCGCCGCCGGCGCGCCCGGCGCGGCGCATGTGCTGCACCTGCTGCGCGCGGAACTGGAGATGGCGATGGCCCTGACGGGCTGCCGCACGCTGGCGGATATCGACGAGAGCCGGATCTGGCGCGGCGGCTGAGCCGCGCACCACTCAGAGCCGCAGCTCGCGCATGTGGTGGAACACCCGCGCCACCGGCAGGCCCTCGAAGGCGCGGCCATGGCCCTGGGTGCAGAAGCCCCAGACCGTGGCGCCCGCGGCCAGGCCGGCCTGGGCACCGGGCGCGGTGTCCTCGATGACCAGACAGCGCCTCGGGTCCACCCCCAGGTGCGCGGCGGCGGCCAGGTAGACGTCGGGCGCCGGCTTGGAGCGCGGCAGGTCGTGGCCGCTGAAGATGGCGTCGCCGAACCAGCGCGCCAGGTCCACCTGCTCGAGCTGCATCACCACCTTGGCGCGGTCGGCGCCCGAGGCGCAGGCGATGCGCCCGCCCACCAAGCCGTGCAGCCGTGCCACGGCCTCGTGCACGCCCTCGATGGCCTTGAGCTCGGCGCGCAAGCGCTCATTGCGCCGCGCGTAGAAGGCCTGCAGCCATTCTTCGGACCAGGGGCGGCCGGTGTGTTGCTCGATCAGCGCGCGCTGGTCGCGCACCGCGCGGCCGATGAACAGGCGCTCGCAGTCCTCGGGCGAAATCGCCCAGCCCGCCTCGACGAGCGACTCGCGCAACACACCGTTGGTGATGGGCTCGCTGTCGACCAGCACGCCGTCGCAATCAAACAAAACCGCCTCGAAACTCACCGCTTGTCCTCGCTCGGAAAATCGCCGTCCACGTAGTACCAGCGTCCCCCCTCGCGCACGAAGCGGCTGCGCTCGTGCAGGCGCTGGCCCCGGCCCGCCACGCGCGAGCGCGCGACGAACTCGACCTCGGCGTGGTCGGCGTCGATGGCGCGGTGCGCGCGCACCTGCAGCCCCAGCCACTTCACGCCCGGCTCCAGGTCCAGCGTGGCCGGCCGCGTGCTGGCATGCCAGGTGGCCTGCAGGTGCGCCACGTCGCCGCGCACGAAGGCGCTGTAGCGCGAGCGCATGAGCGATTCGGCGTCGGGGGCGGGGGTGGCGGTGCCGAGGTAGCGGCCGCAGCAGGCGTCGAAGGCGGGGCCGCGACCGCAGGGACAGGGCGCGCTGGTGGGGGTGGGCATCGGGAATCGCGGAAGAGGACGGATTATCGATGCCCCTGCAATCCCTGGGGCCACGCGGGGCGGACCGCACAATGCGCGCACCCCAAGGAGAACCCATGACCGCTCTCGACAGCTTCCCGATCACGAAGAAGTGGCCCGCCCGGCACCCCGACCGCCTGCAGCTGTACTCGCTGCCCACGCCCAATGGCGTGAAGGTGTCCATCGCCCTGGAAGAGACTGGCCTGCCGTACGAGCCGCACCTGGTGCGCTTCGACACCAACGACCAGCTCTCGCCCGAGTTCCTCTCGCTCAACCCGAACAACAAGATCCCGGCCATCATCGACCCGAACGGTCCCGAGGGGACGCCGCTGGCGCTGTGGGAATCGGGCGCCATCCTGGTCTACCTGGCCAGCAAGAGCGGCCAGCTCCTGCCCCGCGACGCCGGCGCGCGTTACGAGACCCTGCAGTGGCTGATGTTCCAGATGGGCGGCATCGGCCCCATGTTCGGCCAGCTCGGCTTCTTCCACAAATTCGCCGGCAAGGACTTCGAGGACAAGCGCCCGCGCGACCGCTACGTGAACGAGAGCAAGCGCCTGCTGGCGGTGCTGAACCAGCACCTCAAGGGCAAGCGCTGGATCATGGGCGAGCAGTACACCATCGCCGACATCGCCACCTTTCCCTGGGTGCGCAACCTCGTGGGCTTCTATGGCGCGGGCGAGATCGTCGGCTTCCAGGACTTCCCCGAGGTGCAGCGCGTGCTCGAGGCCTTTGTCGCGCGCCCCGCCGTGCAGCGCGGGCTCAACATCCCGGCGCGCGACTGAGCCCACGCACGAAGGGTCGTCGTCCAGGGGCGCCGCGGAACCGGCTCTGCCAGGCCGCAGGCGCCGTCCCCCCTCCGGGGGAAGCCGCGCAGCGGCGCAGGGGGGCTTCCTACTTCCGCCAGAAGTGGCCAGTGAAGAGCACCAGCACCGTCAACAGCTCCAGCCGGCCCAGCATCATCGCGAAGCTCAGCACCCAGATCTGGCCGTCATTGAGCACGCCATAGTTGCTCGCCGGCCCCACCAGCCCAAGGCCCGGGCCGATGTTGTTGACCGTGGCGACCACGGCGGAGAACGCGGTGACGATGTCCAGCCCGGTGAGCAGCAGCAGCATGGTCAGGCCCACGGTGGCCGCGCCGTAGATCAGCATGAAGCCGAACACCGCGTTCATCACCTGCGGCGGCACCACGCCGCCGGCCAGCGTGACCGGGTTGACCACGCGCGGGTGGATGATGCGGACCAGTTCGCGCCGCGCCTGCTTGATCAGCAGCACCATGCGGACCATCTTGATGCCGCCGCCCGTGGAGCCCGCGCAGGAGGCGAAGCAGCCCAGGAACATGAGCAGCACCGGGGCGAACACCGGCCACTGCGCGTAGTCGACCGACGCATAACCCGTGGTGGTGGCCACCGAGACCACGTGGAAGGCCGCGCTGCGCAGGGCGGTGCCGACGTCCGTGTACACCCCGTTCACCAGCAGCAGCAGCGTCACCACGGCGATGGCGGCGGCCAGCACCACCAGGTAAGTGCGGATCTCGCGGTCGTTGGTGATGGGCCGCAGCGAGCGGTGCTTGATGACCACGAAGTAGCGCAGGAAGCTGATGCCCGCCATGGTCATGAAGGCGGTGGCCACCCACTCGATGCGCGCCGAGTTGTAGTGTCCGAAGCTGGCATCGTAGGGCGACAGGCCGCCCAGGCCCATGGTGGTGCACATGTGCATGAAGGCGTCGGCCCAGCCCATGCCGGCCCAGCGGTAGGCCAGCATGCAAGCCACGGAGAACAGCGCGTACACGCCCCACAGGCCGCGCGCGGTCTCGGCGATGCGCGGGGTGAACTTGGTGTCCTTCATGGGGCCGGGCGTCTCGGCGCGGTAGATCTGCATGCCACCCAGCCCCAGCAGCGGCAGAACGGCCACCACCAGCAGCATGATGCCCAGGCCGCCGACGAGCTGCAGGAAGCAGCGCCAGACGTTGATGGACACCGGCAGCAGGTCCAGCCCCGAGATCGCCGTGGCGCCGGTGGCGGTGAGCCCGCTCATGGCCTCGAAGTAGGCCTTGCTCAGGCTCAGGTCTGGCACGCTGTAGTACAGCGGCGCGGCGGCGTAGGCCGGCAGCACCACCCACACCAGGTTCACCAGCAGAAAGCCGTCGCGCGGCATGAGCTCGCGGCGGTGCCGCCGCGTGAGCATCCACAGGGCCCAGCCGCTGCACACGGTGGCCGCGAAACCGAAGGCCCAGACCAGCACGTGGTGGTTCTTGTCGAGGAACCAGGCCCAGGCCATGGGCACCAGGAAGGTCGGCGAGAACGCCAGCAGCACGCGCGAAAAGACGTTGAGGACGGGCAGCCAGAGGGATTGCATGGTCGCTCGGCCGTCAGCCGAAGAAGGTGGCGCTGACCTGGAACAGCTTCTCGACCTCGCGCACCAGGCGCTTGTTCGGGATGAACAGGATGATGTGGTCGCCGGCCTCGATGAGCCGGTCGTGGTGCGGCATCAGCACCTCGGAGTTGCGCCCTTCGCCGCGCACGATGCCACCGATGCGCGTGCCCTTGGGCAGCTTGAGCTCTTCGATGCGGCGGCCCACGAGCTTGCTGGTTTTGGCGTCGCCGCGCGCGATGCCCTCGAAGGCCTCGGCCGCGCCGCGGCGCAGGCTGTGCACGGCCGCCACGTCGCCGCGGCGGATGTGGGTGAGCAGCTCGCCGATGACGGCCTGCGAGGGCGAGATCGCGATGTCGATGGTGCCGCCCTGCATCATGTCGGCGTAGGCGCGGCGGTTGATGAGGGCCATGACGCGCCCCGCGCCCAGGCGCTTGGCCAGCATGGCCGACATGATGTTGTCCTCGTCGTCGCTGGTGAGCGCGAGGAACATGTCCATCTCGCCCACGTTCTCCTCCTCCAGCAGGTCTTCGTCGGCGCCATCGCCCTGCAGGATCAGCATGCTCGAGGGCAGCTGGCTCGCCAGGTACTCGCAGCGCTTCTTGTCGCGCTCCAGCAGCTTCACCTCGCACTGGCCCACCAGGCTGCGCGCCAGGCGCAGGCCGACGCGGCCGCCGCCGGCGATCATCACGCGCTGCACGGGCTTGTCGGTGTTGTGGATGGCCGAGAGCACGTCGCGGATCTTGTCGGTGTCGGCGAGCACGAAGATCTCGTCGCCCGCGAGGATGCGGGTGGAGGGCGTGGCCTCCATCTCGGTGTCGAGCCGGTAGAGCGCGACCACGCGCATTTCGCAGCGGGTGTAGCGCTCGCGAAACTCACCGATGGTGTGGCCCACGAGCGCGCCGCCGTGGTTGGCGCGCACCGCGATGAGGCTGGCGCGGCCATCGGCGAACTCCAGCACCTGCAGGGCCTCGGGGTAACTGATGAGCTGGCGGATGTAGCGCGTGACGGACTCTTCGGGACAGAGCACGTGGCTGACGGAGAAGCCGGTCTGCGAGAGCAGTTCGTCGCCCTCGATGAACTCGGGCGAGCGCAGGCGCGCGATGGTGGTGGGCACGTTGAACACGTCGTGCGCCACCTTGCAGGTCACGAGATTGGTCTCGTCGGCCGCCGCGCAGGCGATGACCATGTCCGCGTCCTTGGCGCCGGCGTCGCGCAGCACCGAGGGCTGGATGCCGTTGCCCACCACGCCGCGCAGATCGAGCTTGTCTTCGAGCAGGCGCAGGCGCGCCGGGTCCATGTCGATGACGGTGATGTCGTTCTGCTCGGAGACCAGACTCTCGGCCACGCTCTCGCCCACGCGGCCGGCCCCGAGGATGATGATGTTCATAAAAGGATGGTACCCCCCGCGCCGCCTGCGGCGTCACCCCCCAGGGGGCGGTGCCTGCGGCCCGGCAAAGCCGGTTCCGCGGCACCCTCGGTCAAGGCATTTCGCGCCGGAGGGGTTCTCTGGTCATCAGGCCAGGGCGCGTTGGATGAGGATCTTCTGTACGTCGGAGGTGCCTTCATAGATCTGGCACACGCGCACGTCGCGCCAGATGCGCTCGACCGGGAAGTCGCTCACGTAGCCGTAGCCACCGTGCACCTGGATGGCGTCGCTGCACACGCGTTCAGCCATCTCGCTGGCGAACAGCTTGGCCATGGCCGCCTCCTTCAGGCAGGGGCGCCCGGCGTCGCGCAGCGCGGCCGCGTGGAGCACCATGGCGCGCGCCACCTCGATCTGCGTCGCCATCTCGGCCAGGCGAAAACCCACCGCCTGGTGGTTGAAGATGGGCTGGCCGAAGCTCTCGCGCTGCTTGGCGTAGGCCAGCGCGCAGTCGAAGGCGCTGCGCGCCATGCCGACGCTCTGCGCCGCGATGCCGATGCGCCCGCCCTCCAGCGCCGACAGCGCGATCTTGTAGCCCTCGCCCTCCGCGCCGATGAGGTTGTCGGCCGGGATGCGGCAGTTCTCGAAATTGATCTGCGCCGTGTCGCTGCTGTGCTGGCCCACCTTGTCTTCCAGCCGCGCCACCACATAGCCCGGTGTGTCGGTGGGCACCACGAAGGCGCTCATGCCGCGCTTGCCCGCGGCCTTGTCGGTCACGGCGATCACGATGGCGAGCTGGCCGTTCTTGCCGCTGGTGATGAACTGCTTGACACCGTTGAGCACGTAGTCGCCGCCCTGCTTCACCGCCGTGGTACGCAAGGCCGAGGCGTCCGAGCCCACGTGCGGTTCGGTGAGGCAGAACACGCCCAGCATCTGGCCGGCGGCCAGCGGACGCAGCCAGCGCTCCTGCTGCCGGGCGCTGCCGTAGCGCATGAGGATGGCGTTGACGGGACAGTTGGTGACGCTGATGGCCGTGCTGGTGCCGCCGTCGCCGGCGGCGATTTCCTCCAGCACCACGGCCAGGCTCACGTAGTCCAGGCCGGCACCGCCCAACGATTCGGGCACGCAGATGCCGTAGGCGCCGAGTTCGGCGAGGCCGCGGTGCACGTCGGCCGGGAAGTGGTGCTCCTTGTCCCACTTCGCGGCGTGGGGCCAGAGCTCGGCCTGGGCGAAGGCGCGCACCGCCTCGCGGACGGCTTCCTGGTCGGGGGTCAGCAGCATGTCATTCCTTCTCGGGACTCTGTTCCTGGACCAGCTGCGCGAGGTAGCGCGCGCGCATGGCCTCCTGGGTTTCGGTGGGCGCGGCGAGCCCCATCTGGTCGCTGATCATCTGGTTCATGGTCGGCAACGCGTCGCGCGCGGGCCAGCCCGCCGGCTCCCACAGGCGCGAGCGCATGAAGGCCTTGGCGCAATGCAGGTAGACCTCGCGCGCCGCGACTTCGATCACCAGCTTGGGCCGCTGGCGCTCCTGGGCAAAGCGGTCCACGAACTCGGGCTCGTCGCGCAGGCGCGCGCGGCCGTTGATGCGCAGCGTCTCTTCCACGCCGGGCACCAGGAAGATCAGCGACAGGCGCGGGTCGGCGATCAGGTTCTCCAGCGTGTCGAGCCGGTTGTTGCCGCCCGAGTCGGGCAGCAGCAGGGTGTGCTCGTCGAGCACCTTCACGAAGCCGGCCTCGCCGCCACGCGGCGAGGCGTCGAGCAGGCGGCCGTTGGCGCCGCCGCTGGCGAGCACGCAGAAGGGCGACAGCGCGATGAAGCGGCGGGCGTGCGCGTCGATGCGCGACAGCTGCTTGCGGCGCGCGCGCTCGCCCGGGGCGGCGTAGAGGCCGCGCAACTGTTCGAGGGTCTGGATCATGGAAGGCCCCTGGCTCACCAGCCGTCGAACGGCCGGCCGTCGTGGTCGATGAAGCGGCCGCCCTCGCGGGGCGTGAGGCGCGCGAGGGTGCGGCGCATGTCCGCCACGCTGCGCTCGGGCGAGAGCGGGGCCGAGGCCCCGCCCATGTCGGTCTGCACCCAGCCGGGCGAGATGGCGACGAGGATGGCCTCGGGGTAGTCGTGCTGGGCCGAGGCCACCGCCATGTTCAGCGCGGCCTTGCTCGCGCGGTAGACCCAGCCGCGGCTGTCGGCCACGCCCGCGATCTGCGCCATGGCGCTGGACAGGAAGGCGAAGCGCCCGCGCGCGGCCTCCACCAGCGGGGCCACCTGCGGGATCACCTGCATGGCGCCCAGCAGGTTGGCGTGCATGGCGTGGTCGAAGGCCTCGCGCGTGGGCGGCGTCCGTGCGCTGCCCTGCGGGAACACGCCCGCCACGTACAGGGCCACGTCGATCTTCTCGCCCTCGAGCTGCCAGGCCAGGCCGCTCACGCTGGTGGGCTCGGCCACGTCCACGCGCAGGGCCTCGGCACCGAGTTCGCGCAGGCGCGCCAGGCCGGCGTCGTCGCGCGCGGTGGCGATCACGCGCTCACCGGCCTCGCGGTACTGGCCCACGAATTCGAGGCCGATGCCACGCGAGGCGCCGATGACCAGAACGGTGGCCATGCGGGTCAGAGGGGAAGCGACCCAGGGACACCACGGAACCGGCGTTGCCGGGCCGTCGGTGCCGCCCCCCCGAGGGGGTCGCGCGAAGCGCGGCGGGGGTGGTTCACAGCAGCTCGATGGCCATCGCCGTGGCTTCGCCGCCGCCGATGCACAGCGTGGCCACGCCGCGCTTGCCGCCGCGCGCCTGCAGCGCGTGGATCAGGGTGACCAGGATGCGCGCGCCGCTGGCGCCGATGGGGTGGCCCAGGGCGCAGGCGCCGCCGTTGACGTTGAGCTTGTCGTGCGAGACCTTGAGCTCGGCCATCAGGGCCATGGGCACCACGGCGAAGGCTTCGTTCACTTCCCACAGGTCGACATCCCCCACCTTCCAGCCGGTGGCGGCCAGCAGCTTCTGCGTGGCGTGGACGGGCGCGGTGGTGAACCAATTGGGCTCCTGCGCGTGCGTGGCGTGGCCGACGATGCGGGCGATGGGCTTGGCGCCCAGGCGCTGCGCGGTGGAGGCCTTGGCCAGCACCAGCGCGGCGGCGCCGTCGTTGATGGAGGAGCTGGAGGCGGCGGTGATGGTGCCGTCCTTCTTGAACGCCGGCTTGAGCGCGGGGATCTTGTCGAGCTTGAT
>NZ_MKSS01000411.1:0-5118 GCF_001897365.1 Hydrogenophaga sp. 70-12 | reverse complement strand
TACACATGGTCCTGCACGTCGCCCGCCGCGAAGATGCCGGGCACGCTGGTCATGGTGGCCATGCCGCTGAGCCCCGATTTCGTGACGATGTAGCCGTCCTTCATCTCCAGTTGGCCCTGGAAAATCTCCGTGTTCGGTCGGTGGCCGATGGCGATGAAGCAGCCCTGCAGCTTCAGTTCCTCGGTGGCGCCGGTCTGGGTGTCCTTCAGGCGGATGCCGGTGACGCCGGTCTGGTCGCCGAGCACCTCGTCCAGGGTCTTGAAGAGCTTGAGCTCGATCTTGCCTTCCTTGACCTTCTCCATCACCTTGTCCACCAGGATGGGCTCGGCGCGGAACTTGTCGCGGCGGTGCACCAGGTAGACCTTGCTGGCGATGTTGGACAGGTACAGCGCTTCCTCGACCGCGGTGTTGCCGCCGCCGATCACGCAGGTGGTCTGGCCGCGGTAGAAGAAGCCGTCGCAGGTGGCGCAGGCGCTCACGCCCTTGCCCATGAACGCTTCTTCGGATGGCAGGCCCAGGTACTGGGCCGACGCGCCGGTGGCGAGGATGAGCGCGTCGCAGGTGTAGGTGCCGCTGTCCCCGGTGAGGGTGAAGGGGCGCTTGGAGAAGTCGACCTTGTTGATGTGGTCGAAGACGATCTCGGTCTTGAAGCGTTCCGCGTGCTGCAGGAAACGCTGCATCAGATCAGGGCCCTGCACGCCGTCCACGTCGGCGGGCCAGTTGTCCACCTCGGTCGTGGTCATGAGCTGGCCGCCCTGGGCGATGCCGGTGATGAGCACCGGGTTGAGGTTGGCGCGGGCCGCGTACACGGCGGCGGTGTAGCCGGCGGGGCCGGAACCCAGGATCAGGACTTTGGCGTGTTTCATATGGGTGCGCGCTATCGAAAAACGGAGCAATTGGTTTAGAGTCGAGGGGGTATATGGAGATACCCGGCGCGATAGTCAAATAACGCGCGTCAATGGCGGCGATCGCCGAAAGCCATGACCGGCCGGGATTGTAGGGAAGCGGGCCCTCTTTTCCCCGCTGTCTGGGATTACACGCATGTCCATTCTGTCCAATCTCGACCTGATCCGTCGCGTGCCGCTGTTTTCAACCCTCACGCAGGCCCAGGCCGAATCGGTGGCGGACGCGGTGGTCAAGCGCCGCTACAAGCGCGGCGAAATGATCGTCGAGCAGGGCAAGAAATCGAACTGCCTGGCCATCGTGCTCACCGGCCGGGCCCGGGTCGTCACCACCGACAGCCGCGGCCGCGAGGTCATCCTGGCCACCATGAACCCGGGCGACTACGTCGGCGAAATGAGTCTGATCGATAACCAGCCGCACTCGGCCACGGTGCGCGCCGAGGTGCAGACCGATGTGCTGATCCTGGGCCGCAATGAGTTCGCGCGCTGCCTGCCCGAGAACTCTTCCATGGCCTATGCCGTGATGCGCGGCCTGGTGCAGCGTCTGCGGCAGGCCGACCGCAAGATTGAGTCCCTGGCTCTGCTGGACGTATACGGCCGCGTGGCCCGCGCGCTGCTGGAGCAGGCGCAGCCCGGACGCGACGGCCAGCTGATGATCCGCGAGCGAGTGTCCCGTCAGGACGTGGCCAAGATGATCGGCGCCTCGCGCGAGATGGTCAGCCGCGTCATGAAGGACCTGGAGGATCGGGGTTTCATCGAGGTCGCCGAGGACGGCAGCACCATCATCAAGGAGCGGCTCAACACCCTCGGTTGAGTCTGTCGTGAGGGGCTGAGGCAGGGGGGTGCGCTGGGGTAAGCTTGGGCTTGCTTCCGCGCCATGACCTATTCACTCAATACCCTCAACGCCGACCAGCAGGGCGCGTCCGCGCCCAGTGGCATCGCGCGTTTCGCCCAGGAAATCGGCCTCGTGCTCGGCGCCGCCGCACTGGCCTTCTGGTTGATTGCCCTGCTGAGCCACTCGCTGGCCGACCCGGCCTGGAGCACCACGGGCACGTCCCCCGAGGTGCGCAACTGGGCCGGCCGGCTGGGCGCCATCGTGGCCGACGCCAGCTATTTCCTGTTCGGGTTTTCGGTCTGGTGGTGCTTCGCCGCCGGCGTGCGGGCCTGGCTCTCGGGCCTGGCGCGCTGGTTGCGTGGTCCCTCGCCCGTGCCGGCCGAGCCGCGCTGGTGGCAGCGGCCACACATGCGCCGTGCGGCCTTCTGGGGCGGCCTGGTCGTCCTGCTGATGGTGAGTTGCGCGCTGGAGTGGAGCCGCCTGCATCGGCTGGAGGCCCTCCTGCCCGGCCATTCGGGCGGTGTGCTGGGGCAGTCCCTGGGGCCCGTGGCCGAGCGCTGGCTGGGCTTCACCGGGGCGGCGCTGGCGCTGCTGGCGGCCCTGCTGGCCTGCCTGCCGCTGGTGTTCCGCTTCTCCTGGGGCCATTGGGCCGAGGTGGTCGGCCACACGGTCGACGGCTGGTTCGAGGCCCGGCGCGAGAAGCGCGAGGCGGTGGAGGACGAGCGCATCGGCCGCGCCGCCGCGCGTGAGCGCGAGGAGGTGGTGAAGACCGAGCGCGTGGAGATCGAGGAGCACCACCCGGTGCCCGTGCTCATCGAGCCGACCATGGTCGAGGTGCCCAAGAGCGAGCGTGTGGCCAAGGAGCGCCAGAAGCCCCTGTTCACCGAGTTGCCCGACAGCAAGCTGCCGCAGGTGGACCTGCTGGACGCCGCGCCAGGCCAGCAGAGCACGGTGGACGCCCAGACGCTGGAGATGACCAGCCGCCTGATCGAGAAGAAACTCAAGGACTTCGGCGTGGAGGTGCGCGTGGTCGCGGCCGCGCCGGGCCCGGTGATCACGCGCTACGAGATCGAGCCCGCCACCGGCGTGAAGGGCTCGCAGATCGTCAATCTCAGCCGCGACCTCGCGCGCTCGCTCTCGCTGGTGTCGATCCGCGTGATCGAGACCATCCCGGGCAAGAACCTGATGGCGCTGGAACTGCCCAACGCCAAGCGCCAGACCATCCGCCTGTCCGAAATCCTGGGCTCGCAGGTCTACAACGACGCCAAGTCGCTGCTCACCATCGGCCTGGGCAAGGACATCGGCGGCCAGCCGGTGGTGGCCGACCTGGCCAAGATGCCGCACTGCCTGGTGGCCGGCACCACGGGTTCGGGCAAGTCGGTGGGCATCAACGCCATGATCCTGTCGCTGCTCTACAAGGCCGACCCCAAGGACGTGCGCCTGCTGCTGATCGACCCGAAGATGCTCGAGATGAGCGTCTACGAGGGCATTCCGCACCTGCTGGCGCCCGTGGTCACCGACATGAAGCACGCGGCCAACGGCCTGAACTGGTGCGTGGCCGAGATGGAGAAGCGCTACAAGCTCATGAGCAAGGTGGGCGTGCGCAACCTCGCGGGCTACAACACCAAGCTCGAAGAAGCCAAGGCGCGCGGCGAGGTGATCGGCAACCCGTTCTCGCTCACGCCCGAGCAGCCCGAACCGCTGGAGCCGCTGCCCTACATCGTGGTGGTGATCGACGAGCTGGCCGACCTGATGATGGTGGTGGGCAAGAAGATCGAAGAGCTCATCGCGCGTTTGGCGCAGAAGGCGCGCGCCGCCGGCATCCACCTGGTGCTGGCCACTCAGCGCCCCAGCGTGGACGTGATCACCGGCCTGATCAAGGCCAACATCCCGACCCGCATCGCCTTCCAGGTGAGCAGCAAGATCGACAGCCGCACCATCCTCGACCAGATGGGCGCCGAAAGCCTGCTGGGCATGGGCGACATGCTCTACCTGCCCTCGGGCATGGGCTTTCCCACGCGCGTGCACGGCGCCTTCGTCAGCGACGACGAGGTGCACCGCGTGGTGGGCTACCTCAAGCAGCAGGGCGAGGCCAACTACATCGACGGCGTGCTCGACGGCGGCGGCGCCGACGGCGAGGGCGGTGACATGTTCGGCGAGGGCGGCGACGGGGGCGGCGGCGAAAAGGACCCGCTGTACGACCAGGCCGTGGCCATCGTGCTGCAGGACCGCAAGGCCAGCATCTCGTACGTGCAGCGCAAGCTCAAGATCGGCTACAACCGCGCCGCGCGCCTGCTGGAAGACATGGAAAAAGCCGGCCTGGTGAGTGCGCTCACCAGCAGCGGGCAGCGCGACATCCTGGTCGGCGGGCGCGTGGAATGATGCAACTCGCCGCCCGTCCTGGGGTCACATGGCCATGAACATTCGCACCCTGTTGACGGCGGCTGCCGTGTCGCTGCTGAGCCTGGCCGGGCCTGCGCACGCCGATGGCCTGAGCGCCCTGGACAGCTTCCTGCGTGAGGTGGACAGCGCGCGCGCCGACTTCACCCAGGTGGTCACCTCGCCGAAAAAGTCGGGCGAGGCCGCGCCGCGCCAGCGCACCAGCACGGGCCGCTTCGAGTTCTTGCGCCCCGACCGTTTCCGCTTCGTGTACGCCAAGCCTTTCGAGCAGACCATCGTGGCCGACGGCCAGCGTCTCTGGCTGCACGACGTGGACCTGAACCAGGTGAGCGTGCGCGCCCAGAAGGACGCGCTGGGCAGCACGCCGGCCGCGCTGATCGCCTCGGGCGGCGACCTGACGGCGCTGCGCGCGGCCTTCGACTTCAAGGCCTTGCCCGAGAAGGACGGCCTGCAGTGGGTCGAGGCCCTGCCCAAGGCCCGCGACGGCCAGCTCCAGCGCGTGCGCATCGGCCTGCGAGGCAACCAGCTCGCGGTGCTCGAAATCGTGGATGGCCTGGGCCAGCGCTCGGAGCTCACGTTCAAGGGCTGGCAGGCCAGCCCGGGCCTGAAACCGGGCGATTTCCGCTTCGAGCCACCGGTCGGTGCCGACGTGATCCGCAACTGACCGACGGCGTGGCGACCGCTCCCAACACCCACGCCCCCCTGGCCGAGCGGCTGCGCCCGCGCACGCTGGGCGAGGTGATCGGCCAGCAGCACCTGCTGGGCGAGGGCATGGCCCTGCGCCTGGCCTTCGAATCGGGGCAGCCGCACAGCTGCATCCTCTGGGGCCCGCCCGGGGTGGGCAAGACCACCATCGCGCGCCTCATGGCGGATTCGTTCGACGCGCAGTTCATCACCATCAGCGCGGTGCTGGGCGGTGTGAAGGACATCCGCGAGGCGGTGGAGCAGGCCCAGGCCGCGCGCGACGGCCTGCATCCGCAG
>NZ_MKSS01000410.1:0-5215 GCF_001897365.1 Hydrogenophaga sp. 70-12 | reverse complement strand
GGCCGGTGCTGTTCCACGGGCCGCTGATCCACAAGCAGATCTGAGGCGACCAAAGAAAAAAGCCGGCGCGAGCGCCGGCTTTTTGACGAGAGGTCAGGGCTTAGTAGCGCGGACCGTTGCTGCGGTAGCCACCGCCGCCGCCTTCTTTGGGGCGCGAGATGTTCACCACGATCTGGCGGCCGTCCACCGACTGGCCATTGAGGCCGTTGATGGCGGCTTGCGCCTCGGCCTCGGAGGACATCTCGACGAAACCGAAACCCTTGGAGCGGCCGCTGTCGCGGTCGGTCATGACCTTGGCCGAGGCCACGGCACCGTATTCGGAGAAGTTGTGACGAAGCGAATCGTCGTTGACGGAGTAGGGCAGGTTGCCCACGTACAGTTTGCTGCTCATGACTGAGCCTTTCAGAGAAGCGGGCCGGCCTGCAATGGCACGGACGCCGCGAGAGAAGGCGGTTGCCACGTGGAAGTGGGCCACCTGAGAAGACCGCCAGCCCGAGAGGACCGAGCGGTCAGTGAACGGCCGTTCGAGGACGGCGAAGCGGGCGATCCTACGCGCGATGCCAGGATTCACCTAAGGATTTCGGCAATTCCGCGATTGGCCTGACCAACGGTCAGCCCCCTCATTGCCGCGCCGTGCGCACATTGGCCGGCGGTTGCTGCGGGTGGCTGCTGCGCCAGGGGTTGATGTCCAGCCCGCCTCGGCGCGTGTAGCGCGCGTAGACGCTCAGCTTGGCGGGCTTGCAGCGCGTCCACAGGTCCATGTAGATGCGCTCCACGCACTGCTCGTGGAATTCGTTGTGGTTGCGAAAGCTCACCAGGTACTGCAGCAGGCCCGCCTGATCGATCTGCGGGCCGCTGTAGGCGATCTGCACGCTGCCCCAGTCGGGCTGGCCGGTCACCAGGCAGTTGCTCTTGAGCAGGTGGCTGACCAGGGTTTCGCTCACGGGCTGTTCGTCGAAGGCCGCCGTGAGCAGCTCGGGCGCGGGCTCGTAGCGCGTGCACTCCACGTCGAGCCGGTCCAGGCTCAGGCCGTCAAGCTCGTGAATGGGTTCGGCGTCGAAGCGTTCGGGCGCCAGCAGCTTCACGCCCACGCCGGCCTGCATGGGCCCGCCATGCCAGACGGCGGCGCTCAGGTCGGCGCGCAGGCGATCGCGCACGGCGTCGGCGCTGTCGAAGGGCGTGTTGTTGAAGCTGTTGAGGTAGAGCTTGAAGGACTTGCTCTCCACGATGTGCGTGCTCTCGGCCGGCACGGTGATGTGCGCGATGGCCACCTGCGGCTTGCCGCGCGGGTTGAGCCAGGACAGCTCGTAGGCCGTCCACAGGTCGCAGCCCACGAAGGGCACGTCGCCGGCGATGCCGATCTCGCGCCGCTTGGCCTCGCGCGGCAGCGGGAAGATCAGCGAGGGGTCGTAGCGGTCGACGTAGGCCGAGGCCTTGCCCAGCTGCGATTGTTCGGGGGTGTTCTGGCTCATCTCGGCTTTAACTGAACTCTCGTTCGCGCAGCCACTTGGTGGCGACCCACTTCTCGCCCTCGAGCACCGGCGCGCCGCCGTGCAGGGTGCGCGTGCTCGGGTGCGGCCGGTCGTAGCTGAAGAAGACGGCGTGGCCGCGCACGGGCGCCACCTCCAGGCCGACGTCGGGGAAGGTGGTGCCGCCGCCGCGCGCCGGTTCGTTGAGGTACATCACCAGCGTGGCCACGCGCTGGCCGCCGCGCTTGAGGATGGTGGGCGTGCCGGCCTCGTTGGGATCGAAGTAGTCGTAGTGCGGCTTGTACTCGGCGCCCGGGCGGTAGTGCAGCACCTGCAGGCCCTCGCCGTTTTCCATCGGCCAGCCCACCAGGCGCGCGATGCGCTGCTCCACGGCCGTGACCTCGGGCGTCTGGCCGCGCGCGAAGAACATGCCGCTGCTGGTGCGGTCGGGGTTGAGCTCCTCGCCGCCGGTGGCGGTCTGCACCGTGAGCGAGCGCGCCAGCCGGGGCTTGGCCGATTCGATGATGGCCTCGCACTCCTCGGCGCTGAGCAGGTTGCCCAGCACCACCACGCGCGGGTGGTTCACGTGCGCGATGACGTCCACCCAGCGGTCGCCGGCGTCGATGCGGCGCGGCG
The DNA here is from genome assembly GCF_001897365.1 of Hydrogenophaga sp. 70-12. NCBI lineage: Bacteria > Pseudomonadati > Pseudomonadota > Betaproteobacteria > Burkholderiales > Comamonadaceae > Hydrogenophaga > Hydrogenophaga sp. 70-12. The sequence goes on along the minus strand of NZ_MKSS01000410.1, from coordinate 3,110 downwards.
AACCCGAGGTGTCGATGACCGGCACCGCCGAGCCCTGCCCCACCACGCCCTGCACGGCCTCCCTCACTTCGGGGGCGGCCTGGGCCAGCGCGCCGGGCGAAACGGTGGACAGGTGCTCCAGCAGCGTGCGCTCCAGCGCGGCCTCGGCCACACCGGCGTTCCAGCCGGCGTCGAGCATGGCCTTGAGCACGGACTCGGGCGTGCAGCCGGCGCTGGCCTGCTCGATGATCCAGCGGCGCAGTTCGGGCGTGACGGACTGGGACATGGCGGTCTCCGGTGTCGCTCTCAGGAGGTGGCCTCGCGCCGGAACACCAGCCGGTCGGGCCCGGACGCGTCGGGCGTGAAGCGGTAGCCCTCGAGGTCGAAGGCCTTGAGCTGCTCGGGCGTGCTGGCCTGGTGCCGCACCGCCCAGCGCACCATGAGCCCGCGCGCGCGCTTGGCCATGAAGCTGATGACCTTGTAGCCCGCGGGCTTGCGCTCCTCGAACACGCAGCTGACCACGCGCGGGCGCAACACCTTCAGGTCCACCGCCTTGAAGTACTCCTCGCTGGCCAGGTTGATCACCACCGGGCTCTTGTCGGCCAGGGCGCGCTGGTTCAGGTAGTCGGCGATGCGGCTGCCCCAGAAGGCGTAGAGGTTGGCGCCGCGCGGCGTCTTCAGGCGCGTGCCCATCTCCAGCCGGTAGGGCTGCATCCAGTCAAGCGGGCGCAGCACGCCGTACAGGCCGCTGAGGATGCACAGGTGCTGCTGCAGCCACTCCAGCTCGGTTTCGGACAGGTTCTTGGCGTCCAGGCCGCCGTAGACGTCGCCATCGAAGGCCAGCACAGCCTGCTTGGCGTTCTTGGCGGTGAACTTCGGCACCCAGGCTTCGTAGCGCGCGGCGTTGAGCGCGGCCAGCTTGTCCGACAGGTCCATGAGCGTGGCGATCTGCTGCGGCGTCTTGCGCTTGAGCACCTCGATCAGCTCGGCCGACTGCTCGACGAACAGCGGCTGGGTGTGCGCCTTCACATGGGGGGGCGTCTCGAAATCGAGGGCCTTGGCGGGCGAGATCAGGAATAGCATGGATGAACGGTGGAACCAGACGGGCCGACGGAGACCTCGATTATCGCGAAGCCCCGCCGCCGCCCCCCGCCCCAGGGCCATGGCCGCCGCCCAGAGAATTACGTTTTGCGAAATGCATTTCACTATGGTAAATTGCCAGCACCGTTCAAGGAGACCGCCATGACGCCTGCCATGCCCCGCGCCGACCTGCCCGCGCCGGCCCCGATCCAGCAACTGCACCACTACGCGTACCGCGCGCGCGACGCGGAGGAAACGCGGCATTTCTACGAAGACATCCTGGGCCTGCCGCTCTACCACATCATCCAGAGCGACTACGTGCCCAGCACGGGCGAGTACTGCCCGTACACGCACTTCTTCTTCCGCCTGCAGGATGGCTCCTTCATCGCCTTCTTCGACCTGGGCGACGACGAGGCGGCGCTGCCGAGCCCGAACACGCCGAAGTGGGTGAACCACATCAGCTTCCGGGTGAACACCGTCGGCGAGCTGGAGAACACCAAGGCGCGCCTGGAGGCGAGCGGGATCGAGGTGCTGGGCGTGACCGACCACCACATCTTCAAGAGCATCTATTTCTTCGACCCGAACGGCATCCGGCTGGAACTGACGGCCCAGCTGGCCGACGAGTTCCAGATGCTGCAGGAAAGCAAGACCGCGCACGCCCGCCTGGGCGAATGGAACGCCCGCAAGGAGCAGTGGCGCAAGGAACGCGCGGCGGGCAAGAGCGCCGCGCCGCTCAAGCCGCAACAGAACGACCGGCCCGAGGTGGCCGAGCGGGCCAAGGGCTGAAGGACGGCACCCATGTCGCTGAACACCTACCGGGACGTCGCCCACACCAACGGCTATGAGTTCACCCAGGGCGGCGGCTACGAGCTGCCCACCTACCCCTTCGTGCCGCCCCCAGAACTCCACAGCCAGGCGCCGGCCCGCCACCCCATCGTCATCGTCGGCGGCGGCATCACCGGCCTCACCCTGGCCTGCTCGCTCGCGCGGCTGGGTGTCAAGGCCATCCTGATCGACGAGGACGACACCGTCGGCGTCAAGGGCGCCTCCTCGCGCGGCATCTGCTACACGCAGAAATCGCTGGAGATCTTCGAGCGCCTGGGCGTCTACGAGCCCATCGCCGCCAAGGGCACGCAGTGGAGCGTGGGCCGCACCTTCGCTGGCGACGACGAGGTCTACAGCTTCGACCTGCGCCAGCAGGGCAGCTTCAACCTCAGCCAGCAGCCGCCCTTCATCAACATCCAGCAGTTCTATATCGAGGCCTTCCTGGTCGACCGCATCCAGCAACTCGGCCACGTCGAGCTGCGCTGGCGCAACCGCCTCACCGCCTTTGAGCAGAACGAGCAGTTGGCCACGCTCACCGTGGAAACGCCCGCGGGCAGCTACCGCATCGAGGCCGAGCACGTCATCGACGCCACCGGCAGCAACAGCCCGCTGCGCAAGTGGCTGCAGGTGCCGTTCGACAGCAAGCGCGGCGACGACCGCTGGTGCATCGCCGACGTGCGCTTCAGCACCCGCCCGCCGACGGAGCGCCACACCTGGATCGAGGCGCCCTTCAACGAGAACCGCGCGGTCTGGCAGCACCTGATGGCCGACGACGTCTGGCGCATCGACTACCAGATGGCGCCCAACGCCGACCCGGCCCACGTCAGCCGCGAGGACGTGGTGCGCGAGCGCCTGGCGCGCCAGTTCGGCCCCGAGGTGGAGGTCGAGATCGTCTGGGTCGGTCCCTACGCCTACCGCAGCGAGTGCGTGCACCACATGCGCCACGGGCGCGTGTACTTCATGGGCGACTCGGCCAAGGTGGTCAGCCCCTTCGGCGCGCGCGGCGGCAACACCGGCGTGGCCGACGCCGACAACCTGGCCTGGAAACTGGCCGCCGTGCTGCGCGGCCAGGCCGCGCCCGGCCTGCTGGACAGCTACGAGGACGAGCGCCTGGAGGCCGCGCGCGAGAACGTGCGCGTGACCAACCGCACCGCGCGCTTCCTGCGCCCGGCCGAGGGCATCGAGCGGGTCTACCGCGACGCGGCCATCGCCCTGGCCAAGCGCCA
>NZ_MKSS01000409.1:0-6873 GCF_001897365.1 Hydrogenophaga sp. 70-12 | reverse complement strand
CCTTCGGCACCGTGGACAGCTGGCTGATCTGGCAGCTCACGCGCGGCGCGCGCCACGTCACGGACCACAGCAACGCCGCGCGCACCATGCTGTTCAATGTGAACACACGCGACTGGGACGACGAGCTGCTGGACCTGCTGCGCATCCCGCGGTCCCTGCTGCCCGAGACGCTGCCGTCCAGCGCCGACTTCGGCCAGGTGCACGCCGACTGGCTGGGCGCCGCCTTGCCCATTGGCGGCGTGGCCGGCGACCAGCAGAGCGCGCTGTTCGGCCAGGCCTGCTTCCGGGCCGGCATGGCCAAGAACACCTACGGCACCGGCTGCTTCATGCTCATGCACACCGGCGAGCGCTTCCAGGCCAGCCAGAACGGCCTCATCACCACGTCCTGCGCGCAGGCGCCGGGCCCGGCGCAGTACGCGCTGGAAGGCAGCGTGTTCATCGGCGGCGCGGTGGTGCAGTGGCTGCGCGACGGCCTGCGCGCCATCGAAGCCAGCAGCGGGGTGCAGGCCCTGGCCGAAAGCGTGCCCGACGCCGACGGCGTGGTGGTGGTGCCAGCCTTCACCGGGCTGGGCGCGCCGTATTGGCAACCCGACGCGCGCGGCACCATCACCGGCCTCACGCGCGGCACCACCATCGCGCACATCGCGCGCGCCGCGCTGGAGAGCATCGCCTTCCAGAGCGCGGCCCTGCTGCAGGCCATGAGCCGAGACGCCGTGGCCGCGGGCGGCGTGCCGGTGAGCGAGCTGCGCGTGGACGGCGGGGCCAGCGTGAACGACCTGCTGATGCAGATCCAGGCCGACCTGCTCGGCATTCCCGTGGTGCGCCCCGCCGTGGTGGAGACCACCGCGCTCGGCGCGGCCTACCTCGCGGGGCTGCACGCGGGCGTGTATCAGGGCACGGACGAGCTCAGCGCGCAGTGGCGCGCCGAGCGCCGCTTCGAGCCCCAGATTTCGCGCGAGCGGGCGGCCGAGAAGATGGCGGCCTGGGAGCACGCCGTGCGGCAGACCACCGCCGCCTAGGGCCGCGGCGCGCGGCGACAATCGCGCGCATGAACACGCCCGCATCCCCCTCCCCCCTCATCACCTTCATCGGCGGCGGCAACATGGCCAGCGCCGTCATCGGCGGCCTGCTGCGCCAGGGCCATGCGGCCAGCGCCCTCCAGATCGTCGAGCCCTGGGACGAGCAGCGCGCCCGCCTGGCGCAGCAGTTCCCCGGCGTGGCGCTGTTCGACGCGGCGGGCACAGGGCTCAAGCCGTCGGACCTGGTGGTCTGGGCCGTGAAGCCGCAAACCTTCAAGGACGCCGCGCTGGCCGCCGGCCCGCACCTGGGCAGCGCCCTGCACCTGAGCGTGGCCGCCGGCATCACCAGCGACAGCATGGCCGCCTGGCTGGGCACGCAGCGCATCGTGCGCGCCATGCCCAACACGCCCGCGCTCGTGGGCTTGGGCATGACGGGTTTGTTCGCGCGCGACGGTGCCTCGGCCGCCGACCGCGCCCTGGTCGAGGCTGTGGTGCGCACCACGGGCGAGCTGGTGTGGGTGGCGGCCGAGCGCGACCTCGACGCCGTCACCGCGCTCTCGGGCTCGGGCCCCGCCTACGTGTTCTATTTCCTCGAGGCCATGCGCGACGCCGGCGCGCGCATGGGCCTGCCGGCCGACACCGCGCTGCAACTGGCCGTGGGCACCTTCGTGGGCGCGGCCACGCTGGCCCAGCGCTCGGGCGAGCCGCCGCAGGTGCTGCGCGAGCGCGTCACCTCCAAGGGAGGCACCACGTACGCCGCGCTCACGGCGATGGAGGCGGCGGGGATGAAGGCGTCGTTCGAAACCGCGCTCCAGGCCGCGCAGCAACGCGCCGAAGAACTCGGCCGGGAGTTCGGGAAGTAAACCGCCCTCGGCATGGCGGCCCTTCAGCTCAGGGTGAGGTGCATGTGGACCTTGGCGAGCGGGCGCCCGTCCACCACGATGGCGCGCGGCTCGGTGCCGAACGCAACGAAGCCGGCCTCCTGGTACAGCCGGATGGCGGATGCGTTGCCTTCGGTGACGGTGAGCACCAGGTCCATCCGCCCGATGGACGCCGCATGGGCCATGAGCGCCCGCAGCAGCCCGCGCCCCCAGCCGCGCCCGGCCGCTTCCCTTGACACATACATCGCCACCACCGTGCCCTGGTGCCGCTGCTTGGCGCGCGACGGGCAGTCGAGGCCGACCATGCCCACCAATGCGCCGCCGTCGTCGAACGCGCCCCAGAAAGGCACCTCCCCCGACGCCAAGCGCTGCCGCGATTCCTCGAGCGGCCGCGCGCTCGCCTCTTCCCAATCGGAGGTGAAGGCCTCGGGGTGCTCACGCAGCGCGCGCAAGCGCAGTTCGCGGTAGGCGGGCGCGTCGTCGGGCGTCAGGCGGCGGATGGGCATCTGTGACAGGGGTTGGGCAGAGAAGCATTGCCTGGGCGAGCCATGCGCTCAGACCAGGCCAACCGCCACCCCCACGAACAGCGTGAAGCCCAGCCAGTGGTTGGCGCGAAAGGCCGCGAAGCAGCCTTCGCGCGTGCGCGCGCGGATCAACGTGAAGTGCCACGCCACCTGGGCCAGCGCCACGGCCAGCGCGGCCAGCCACGCCAGGGGGCGCAGCTGCGGCCACAGGCCCAGGGTCCAGATCAGCAGGTGCAGCAGGTAGAAGGCCGTCACCGCCGCCACGTCGGCGCGGCCCAGGGTGATGGCCGAGGTCTTCATGCCGATGCGCAGGTCGTCGTCGCGGTCGACCATGGCGTACTCGGTGTCGTAGGCCAGCACCCAGAACAGGTTGCCCAGCAGCAGCACCCAGGCCAGCGGGGGCACGGCCCCCTGCACCGCCGCAAAGGCCATCGGAATGCCGAAGCTGAAAGCCACGCCCAGCACCGCCTGCGGCATGGACACCACCCGCTTGGCGAAGGGGTAGGCCAGGGTGATCGCCAGCGCCGCGAAGGACAGCGCGATGGTGAGCGCGTTGGTGGTGAGCACCAGGCCGAAGGCGATCAGCGCCAGCACCGCGCCCACGGCCAGCGCCTCCTTCACCGACACGCGGCCCGAGGTGACGGGCCGCTGCGCGGTGCGCTTGACGTGGCGGTCGAAGTCGCGGTCGGCCACGTCGTTCACGCAGCAGCCCGCGCTGCGCATCAGCACGGTGCCCAGCGTGAACACCAGCAGCAGGTGCCAGCCGGGAAAGCCGCCCGCCGCCACCCACAGCGCCGACAGCGTGGGCCACAGCAGCAGCAGCCAGCCGGCGGGGCGGCTCCAGCGGATCAGGTCGAGCCAGAGCGACAGGCGCGAGGGCGCCGGCGAAGCGGGGGCGGTGGTTGTCACGACAGTCTCTTCACGCCCGGCAGCTCGCAGGCGTAGATGGCGTTGCGCAGCTCGGCGATGGCCTCGTAGCGCGTGAAGCTGCGCCGCCAGGCCAGCACCACGCGGCGCGTGGGCGCCTCGCCCTGGAACGGCAGGTAGCGCACGTAAGGCGAATCGCCCAGGTCGTCGCGGGCCGCCTGGGGGCCGCCCAGGGCCGAGCGCGGCACCGACAGGCGCGGCACCAGGGTCACGCCCATGCCGGCGGCCACCATGTGCTTGATGGTCTCCAGCGAGGAGCCCTCGAAGCTCTTGCGGATGCCCTCGGTGTCGTTGGAAAAACGAGCGAACTCGGGGCAGACCTCCAGCACGTGGTCGCGGAAGCAGTGGCCCGTGCCTAACAGCAGCATGGTCTCGCGCTTGAGCTCGTCGGCCGTGATGTGGCCCTGCGCGGCCAGCGGGTGCGTGTGCGGCACGGCGGCCATGAAGGGCTCGTCGTACAGCGGCGCGATGGCCAGGTTGGTGTCGGGAAACGGCTCGGCCAGGATGGCGCAGTCGATCTCGCCCAGGCGCAGCTGCTCCAGCAGCTTGGTGGTGAAGTTTTCCTGCAGCACCAGCGGCATCTGCGGCGTGCGTTCGATCACCTGGCGCACCAGCTCGGGCAGCAGGTAGGGGCCGATGGTGTAGATGACGCCGAGCTTGAGCGGGCCGGCCAGCGGGTCCTTGCCACGCTTGGCGATCTCCTTGATGGCGGCGGCCTGCTCCAGCACGGTCTGGGCCTGGCGCACGATGTCCTCGCCCAGCGGCGTGACCGCGATCTCGCTGGCGTTGCGCTCGAAGATCTTGAGCTCGAGTTCCTCCTCGAGCTTCTTGATCGCCACCGACAGCGTGGGCTGCGAGACGAAGCAGGCCTCGGCCGCCTTGCCGAAGTGCTTCTCGCGGGCCACGGCCACGATGTACTTGAGTTCGGTGAGCGTCATGGGCTTATTGTGCCCCCCTGCGCCGCTGCGCGTCTTCCCCCCAGGGGGACCACGCCAGTGGCCCGGCGAAGCCGGTTCCACGGCGTGTCTGGATCAGACACGCGCGCCGGACTGGCTTCAGGCCTTCAGGTACTCGGCCTTGCTGCCGAGCCAGCGGGCCAGGTGCTGTTCGGCCTCGCGCGGGTGCTGGTCCAGCATGGCCTGCGCGGCCTCGCGCGCCCAGTCCAGCAGGTGGCCGTCGGTCGCCAGGTCGGCGAAGCGCAGCAGCGGCGCGCCGGACTGGCGCGCGCCCAGGAACTCGCCCGGCCCCCGGATTTCCAGGTCGCGGCGCGCGATCTCGAAGCCGTCGTTGGTCTCGACCATGGCCTTCAGGCGCTCGCGCGCGGTCTCGCCCAGGCGCCCGCCCTCGGGCGGCGAGTACATCAGCACGCAGGCCGAGGCCGCCGCGCCGCGCCCCACGCGCCCGCGCAGCTGGTGCAGCTGCGACAACCCGAAGCGCTCCGCGTGCTCGATCACCATGAGCGAGGCATTGGGCACGTCCACCCCCACCTCGATGACGGTGGTGGACACCAGCACACCCATCTGGCCCTGCTCGAACAGCGACATGACCGCCTTCTTTTCGGCCGGCGACATGCGCGAATGCAGCAGGCCCACCAGCACGCCCGGCAACGCCTGCGACAGCTCGGCGTGCGTGGCGGTGGCGTTGCTCAGGTCCAGGGCCTCGCTTTCCTCGATCAGCGGGCACACCCAGTAGACCTGCCGGCCTTCGTCGATCTGGCCGCGGATGCGCGCCACCACCTCGGCGCGCCGCGCATCGCTCACCACCTTGGTCACGATGGGCGTGCGCCCGGGCGGCAGCTCGTCGATGGTGGAGACGTCCAGGTCGGCGTAATAGCTCATGGCCAGGGTGCGCGGAATGGGCGTGGCCGTCATCATCAGCAGGTGCGGCTCCAGCGCGCCGCCGGTCTTGCCGCGCAGCGCCAGGCGCTGCGCCACGCCGAAGCGGTGTTGCTCGTCGATGAGGGCCAGCGCCAGGCGCTGGAACACCACCTGGTCCTGAATCACCGCGTGCGTGCCCACCACCAGCGCGGCCTCGCCGCTGGCGATGAGCGCCAGCATCTCCGTGCGCTGCTTCTTCTTCTGGCTGCCGGTGAGCCAGGCCACACGTTTGCCCAGGGGTTCGAGCAGCGGCTCCAGCCAGCCGATGAGCTTGCGAAAGTGCTGCTCGGCCAGGATCTCGGTCGGCGCCATCAGCGCGCACTGCCAGCCCGCGTCGATGGCAATGGCCGCCGCCAGCGCGGCCACCACCGTCTTGCCCGAGCCCACGTCGCCCTGCAGCAGGCGGTGCATGGGCACCTGGCGCCCCAGGTCGAGCGCAATCTCCTCGCCCACGCGGCGCTGGGCCGCCGTGAGCGCGAAGGGCAGCGCCGCCAGCAGCTGCTCGTGCAGGCCTTCGCGGCGCAGCGGCAGCGCGGGCGCGCGCAGGGCGTCGCGCTCGCGCTTGGCCAGGGCCTGGGACAGCTGCTGGGCCAGCAGCTCCTCGGCCTTGAGGCGCTGCCAGGCGGGATGGCTGCCGTCCTCCAGCGCGGCCAAGGCCACGTCGGGCGCCGGGTGGTGCAGCTGCTGCAGCGATTCGCGCAGCGTGGGACTCACGCGCGCCGTGCGCTGCAGCGAGGCCAGCAGATCGGGCGGCAGGGTCTCGCGCAGGTCCACCCGGGCCAGCGCGCCCACCACCGCCTTGCGCAGGTAGGCCTGGGGCAGCTGCGCGCTGGTGGGGTAGATGGGCGTGAGCGCGTTCGGCAGCTCGCCGCCCGCCAGCTTGAACGCCGGGTGCAGCATGGTGTAGCCCGCGAAGCCGCCCTTGAGTTCGCCGCGCGCGCGGATGCGCGCGCCCACCGCCAGCGTTTTCTGGTGCGAGGGGTAGAAGCTGAAAAAGCGCAGCGTGCAGGTGTCGCTGCCGTCGTCCAGCGTCACCAGCAGCTGGCGCCGGCCACGGTACTGCACCTCGCTGTGCGTGACCGTTCCCTCGATCTGCACCACCGAGCCCTCGCGCGCCTCGCGCAGGGCCACCACCCGGGTCTCGTCCTCATAGCGCAGCGGCAGGTGCAGCGCGAGGTCGATGTCGCGCTTGAGGCCCAGCTTGTGCATGGCCTTTTGCGGCGCGGACAGGGCCTTGGGCGGGGGCGGGGCGGCGGTGGCGGCGGGTTCGGCCATGGGACAATTCTGCCTTCGCCCCTCCCCCTTCCTTGGAACGGGTCCGTCCGGCCCTCAAGCGACATGACTTCTCCCGCCGACCACCGCCGCTTCACCCTGAGCGACTTCGACTTCGCTCTGCCCCCCGAACTCATCGCCCAGCACCCGGCGCCCGAGCGCAGCGCCTCGCGCCTGCTCGACGGCCGCGCCGACGCGCCGGTGGACCGCGTGTTCCACGAGCTGCCCGGCCTGCTGGACCCCGGCGACCTGCTGGTCTTCAACGACACCCAGGTCATCAAGGCCCGCCTGTTCGGTCGCAAGGCCACGGGTGGTGCCGTGGAGCTGCTGGTGGAGCGCGTGCTGCAGAACCACGAGGTGGTGGCGCACATGA
>NZ_MKSS01000408.1:0-38974 GCF_001897365.1 Hydrogenophaga sp. 70-12 | reverse complement strand
TTCCCCATTCCTGTCGATTAAACGTGCATTTTTTCACGATTAATTGCGTTTAAACTGATTTAATGGCTATTTAACCTGCCTATTTTCGATATAATTACTTGCATGCAGGACTTGTCCAAAAAGCTGAAGCAGCTGGCTCGCCGCTCGACGGAGGCGGACACGCTAGTGCGATTTCTCAAGACTAGATACACCAACAACGTTCGCGTCTCCCATGTGGACTTGATGGCAAGAAAGACAGGTTTAACTGAGCGCCAGGTGCGCGACGTCCTGCAGCAAATGCAGGGTATTGGTGTCGGTAGTCTGAAGCTGGGGCGACGAGGCGCTAGGACTAGGTTTGAGTGGTCGTTTCCCGTCACTGAAGTTGCTCGCATCGCTGTCGGTGAGGAGTTATTGGATGACGCAGGCTGGGAGGAGCTCGAAAAGGAATGGTTTGCAGACGCCTTGGATTCCGACGACGAGTCATCTCAAGCGGAGCCTCCTCTGAAGATTTTTTCGGTGCCGCTGGGCGGCGGGCGCTTTGCTCGCTTGGAGCTCCCTGAGTCGTATTCGGTGCAAGACGTCGAAAAGGTTAAGCAGTTCCTGGCGCTCTTTTGAAGGGGTTGAGCTCGCAATGAAAAAGCATGAATTCCTCGATGCGGTCAATCGTCGATATGGCCTGGTGGTCTCTTTTCAGGGCGATGCGCCAGAGCGGCTTCAGAATCGAGCGGAGACGGGACTTCAAGAAACGTTCAAGCAGTGGTGTTTGCGTGTACTGGAGCGCCACCCAAAGGATGTCCTTGTATTCGGCTACCAAAAGGTGTCACCCAACACCCGTCTCAAATCTTTGCACCTGGGCGAAGACGCTCCACGATTCCAGCGTCAACCGCATAGCGCCGTTGCGGAAAAGTTGAAGCAGGACTCCTCCAAGGCCAGGCAGTTGCAAAAGGAGATTCGCGCATTGGAGCGGTGCATAGCGGACTTGGAGGAGCGTCGAGATTCACTAGAGGCCACAAGTCCGCGCAGGACTTCGGCTACGCTTGCCGAACTGCGCGATGCACTAGGTCAGTCGATGGAAGACGGACACTATGATGAACTCACGATGAGAAAGTTGGAGCAGTTCCAGCAAGGACTCCTCGAAAGGCGGTCACTGTCAAACTTGGTCCTAGACTTGGTGTCGTTCGCGGACCAGAATCGCCGCAAGCTTGTCAGACTGCAAGACTTCACCGGAACCCCGGCCTAAGCTTGGTCCGTGGGTAGTCATGATGCATTGATGCGGCTCTCTCGGAGGAGACGAGCGGGTCGTCCGCGTGACAAGGGATGGTCCACAGCATTCTCGTATGCATGTTCTCTTACGCGCGAAGGTCCGTGTCTCGCCTAAGGGCCACCTGCTCAATCAAGCTTTGGAGGCCTCTATGACTACTAAGGAAGTTGTCGTACGTCCGCTAAGTGCACAGGAGCAAGCTCAGCTTGATGCGGCTGTGCTGGCTCGCGGTCTAGACCCAATGGACTTTCGTGTGGATGCTGTCGAGTATCCGCCGCCGTCGTATGGACCAACGATTTGTCACTTCCGTTTGGTTACGCGGGACGTTGAGTCTGTGCTTTTGAGCGAGCCGGGAATGTCGTGGCTCGACAGGTTGAAGCAGCAACTTGAGGCAGGCCTGTTCGACGAGGGTGGGGCGGCTCGCATTTTCGAGGCTTTGCACACGCTCGCTCCACCGTGCGAAATTTGCCTAATCAAGACTTCGAGAGAGCGTTATGGCCGTTAGCTTCTCGCGCGAACTTACACCTGCGCTAGGCCGGCATGTTCAAGGGTGGAAAAACAGCCTCAACGAGGCTTGGCACCCCTTGGCCATGCAATGGGCCGAGGGACTTACACCAACTTCTATCAGCTCGACAAACGTGGAGCACATTTTCCCGCGGCTCGACGTGACCGACCATCGTCACGTTTTTAAAGCGTTCGACAACCTCTCGCCTGCCGCAGTCCGTGTTGTTCTTCTTGGACAGGACCCCTACCCGAACGAAGCGCAGGCCACTGGGCGGGCGTTTGAGCAAGGAGACCTGGAATCGTTCCGTGCCCAAAAGCCTCGGGTGGCGCACAGCCTCAACATGATGCTGCGAATGATGGTTAAAGCAACTGTCATCCAGGCTGATGAAAGGCCAAGAACGAAACGTGAGGACCTTCGGACGTTGCTTGCTCAAGCGCCCCTAAAAGTCGTTTCACCCACTCAGGTGTTCGACCGTCTGGTTGCACAAGGAGTCATGTTCTTGAACGCTAGCTTGACGATTTCGAAATCCGCCTCGCGAAGAAACAATGACCATCTGCGTGGCCATCTGGCGTTCTGGAGGCCGTTCGTCCAAGCGGTTCTCCGCGACCTGCTCGTGCGGAATGGCTCCGCGCCGGTGTTCCTTCTGATGGGGAAGCCGGCTCAGAGGTTGTTTGACGATATGACCGCGAGCACTTGCGCCTCGACACGCACGCGCGTCGTGCGCTCAAAGCATCCTTCGGCAAACTCATTTTGCAGAGAAGCGAACCCATTCACCTTAGTCAACGACGAGCTTTCTGCGGCAGGCGCTCAAACGGTCAAATGGCTGCCGACCTCGCTTGACGGTGCGAGCTCCAAGTAGCTGCGCTGGGTGCGCTAAAACACTATTGAAATGCATGGAGCTCATCATCGAGCAGAGCGCTCAAGATGCGGTCGAGGCGGTAGTGACTTTATGGTCGGTTCTGGAGGACATCGGCAAGTAGAGCTTGCTCGTCCTTGGGGACTGCCATGCGAGAGCGCTCGTGCGCACGCGTCACGATTCGCATGACTTGTTGCTGCGTCCAACCGGCCCGGAAGGCACTCGAGATAAAGAGCTTTAGCGAGCTCGCCACTGGTAGCTGAGGGTCTTCGGAGGCGGCGACTCTCCGCGCCTTGCGTTCGTCAAGGATGAGACACGCACCGCGACGGGCAATGGCCAAAGCTGCGCTCTCCCCATCGTCCAACCGCGTGCCAAGTGGCGGAGAGACATAGCGCAAGTACGTCTCATACTCAGCATCGGTCATGCGAACTTCGCAGAGTAGCTCGCAGCTCTGCAGTTCTGCAATAGCGGTTTCAATGGCGAGACCAGGGACAGGATGCCTGCGTATCTCGCGAAGCGTACGTTGCTCTACCAGGCACGAATGTCCTAGCCCGCGCAGGATGGCTACGGGCTCGCCACTCCCGAGAACATTGATGATGACGCTTGCATCTAATACCGGATGGCCGGTGGGAAGATGGTCAATCAGCCAGGTCAAAAACCATCTCCCCTTTGGCGCCTGCTGAACTTTCCAGAGCTTGGCGCACGTCGACTAAGTTCAGCTCCAACATCGAAGCAATTTGCTGCTCAGACAGTAGCTCTCGATGGTATGCCGAGCTCGCGAGCAGAAGCGTTCTTGGCGTGAACGGACCAACCTCTTCTTGAACCGTCATCTCCTTGGCAACGTGGTCGCGATGCGCTTGACCAATGCCTTGCCTACGAATCGCGTCATAGGTATTAGGTGGAAGCATCTCAAGACCCTCCATCCGACGGGTCATAGCCTCGATGGAGACACCAAAGAACAGTGCGAGCATCAACAGCTGACGGACCGAAAACTCGCCCGTCATGTCCTTCAGCTCCTTCGCTTTGCGACGGACTGCGGCGGCAGGGGTGAGGAAAGCAACCCCTAAGAGGTCGCAGAACTTTTCCGTTCTATCTGGTCGCTGCTCACCCTCGAAATGGACTGCGATACCTGTGGTCCGCGTGAACACATGAACGGCCTCGTGAACGGCAGTTACTCTGCGCCGAGGGAGAATGTGCCGTGAGTTCAGGAGCACGAACCCACCAAAACGTTCGTCGAAAGCAACGGCTCCCGCGATTTTTGACGGGAGGGGGCGCTCGAACAGCCGCAACCCCATTTCGAACTCCATCAACGCCCATAGATTTTGAATGGGCCCGATGCCGAGTCCAAAACGTGAGCGAAGACTTTGTGCTCCGTCCTCTGCATGTCGCTCCAGAGCCCCAGTCTTGGGGACTTCAATGTGTGGCAGGTCTACAGGTCGATGTGGGCGCCCTAGTAGCGCTTCTATCTGAAGCGTTGAATTCGCTAGCCGATTGAGCATGCTCGCCACACATGCTTCATCGCTTGCCAACTTGTCAGAAGGAGAGCTCCTGAACTGAACATCTAGTTCAATTGAGGCCTCCTCTTGGTCAAGGACGTCGGTCTCGCTGATGTCATAGAGCTCGACTAGCTGACGCAGCTCTTGAGTCGAGATGCTTCGCTTTCCAGCCTCAATGGCAACAAGCGTAGTACGGGCTATGCCCAGATTGTTTGCCGCGGCTTCTTGGGTGAGCCGCTTTAGAGTCCGCGCATGGCGAAGCTTCGCCCCGAGCACGTCAAGGCGAGCATTGATGTCGCCCATCTCAGTTCCTCGCGAGAGACGAAATCCACGACGATGGACCGCAAGCCTCGAGAAACTGCACCCATTCCGTCCGATGCTGCTGAAGAAAATGTTTCATGTTCGTTCCTATATGTTCAACCGGTTTTCCAAGCGCGCGGGCCAGAGTGGCTACTTCCGTCGTCACCCGAGGGTGGTTCGGGTTCTCGGCCAAGTCCGACAGGCGCTGCATTGCTCGTACGCTCGTGAAGGCCACATCGCGTTTTGCTGCCAGCGTGCGAGGCGGTGCTCCAGAGAACGACGCTTCAAAAGTTGCGGCTGCGAGGTTGTTCGCCTCGTAGCTCGTGGTGTCATCGATTTGAGCCCATTGCGTGGCCACTCGGCGTAACAGGCAGTTGCCGCACACTCCGCAGTGCAATGCGCGTTTGTCACGGCTTGCGTGGCGAGCGTCGTATGAGCATGACCGATGTCCAGCAAGCCACAAAGCGCTGTTCTTGTCTCGGCTGGCGAGGTCTGCGAGAACTTGGCCTTTAGTCATGAAAAGTGCGGGGTGTTCGATATCGACCCGGGTGCCGGTAAGCGCTTCGACGAGTCGAGACAAACGAGACGTGAGGCCCGGGTGACAGCTGCGATGCGGGGCTTCGTCACCGAGTGGAACGAGAGAGCCACCTAGGCTGCCCTGACCGTTTTCCGGTATCACTACCCTTGCAGGTTGCGCCATTGCCGCGCCGTACCCGGCCAGCAAGTCATAAATGAGGGGGCGAGAGCGAAACGTTGGCTCAGAGCGATGCGGCTCTTGGAAGTGAAATGCAACTTGAACTGCCTTGAGGTCTTGCTTCGCGGTGCGCCCCAAGTGCTCCCACTTCTTCAAGCTCCTCGATGCCTGTACGTTGATGAGTATGAGTTCCGCGGTCGGCGTTCGGTGCCGAATCTGAGATGCCAGTGCGTAGGAGTCCAGCCCATTGCTGTACGGCATGAAGAACCGCTCCTGTGCTGGCAGGCCCAGAAGATGCACCTGGTCAGGCGTTTTTGGCGTTCCTTTGCGAGGCCTAAAGGTCAGTTGCCAACGGTCTCCGGTCAGATACTGAAGGGCATCAGCCAATGCCTCCGAAACGCTCTTTGACTGCCACAGTTGAGGGTCAAATACCGGGATATCGAGAGACAGCACACGAGCCCAGCTTTTGCCATGCAAGCGGGGACCCGCCCGGTCGGCCGTTCGAACGGCGCTAAGCACTGCGGCGAGGTCTTCCTGAAGTGCTGACCCATCGCTGAAGCAGTAGCGATTGATATGGTCGGCTTCGATGCGGACGTGCTCGCCCAGCTGAAGTCGATAGGAGCTACGCGAACGACGGGGCGCCTTGCCTTCGTACAGCAAGACCGAGTAGTTGGCGTGAAGCTGGTCAGCGTGTGCGTTCATCAGAACATCACGGTCAAGTTGATGCCAAGACCCTCTTGAACGGTTGGTTTGCGTGCTCGCCGTTTTGGCGCTGGCCGCCGAGAGAGGTCGCAGTTCTGCAAGGCCGCATTCATGCGGCGAAGCACCTCGCCCCCGTGGCCTGGCCGCGTCCTTTCAATGCTTGCGAAAACATGTTCGATGCCATTCTCGATACCCGCTTCAATCGTGGCGCGTATCACCTGGGTGGAGCTAACTTGCCCTTGCTCCCCATTCATCAGCATGGCGTGGGCAATCTCACAGGCCCGGCGAGCAAAGTGGTCGGGCGCGACCCGCTCAAGCTCGTTCAAGGAGCGTTCTATGCGCTCCAGCCCAAACAGGTCGCGCTGCCCTCCATCAAGGAGGGCTGTGAATGCACTTCCCCACGGGGTGGGTAGCCACTGCGTGGACGACGACCATGCCGCACGCGTCATCGCGTCCGCCAGACTCCCATTCAAGTCAGGACCGGAGGCCGCCCTCACTGCTGCCCGCCAGGGACTGGTGAGAGGAAGCGAATGGTGAAGGTCGTCACGCATCGAGATGCCTTTTGACAATGACGAGCCAAGTTTCGCCTCTAGAATTGACAATGTCAACAGATTCTCGTCTCGATGCTTGTCACCGTCGGCGTGAATGCGCGCCTCGCGTTGCGCAGCTCATCTCACTTTCAGGTTGGCCTTTGGGTTTTTACCGGTGTGGCACAAGCCTGAGTGGCGCGCTTTGAGCCTTGCGGGCCAAAGTGCGGCGCGGTGTTGCGCCCGTCTGACCTTTGCGATTCACCTACAAAAACTAGATTTCCGCTTTCGATAGGTGAAGCCTGCCTCGGGGCAAACGCTCCCTTTTGTGCCGCATGACGGTCGAACGAATTCCGCTCTATGTGCCTGGTACTTGTACGTGGCCGCGCGACGGGCCCTGGCACGAAGGCATCTGCTGGTGCAACTGATTCCGAGCCGGTACACTGTTGCTGCACCCCAGGGGCCAGCGACCGCAGCAGAAAATCTCTGACGCAGCTTCTGACACTTGGGGCGGTAGGCGGGCGTGAATGACAGCGTCTGATTGCGAGTTGTTGCGGTCGACTGCGTTGTAAGCGCTTGATTTTGTTAGTTGTTGTGTGTTGAATCGCTGACACCGCACGCGTGTTTTACCCTTGAAAATCCGCGTGTCGGTGGTTCGATTCCGCCCCAGGCCACCAAGATTCGACGCCCAACCCTTCCGGTTGGGCGTTTTGCTTTCCGGGGCCCTCCCGCAGCACGCAGCCACATGAACCGCTCCGCGTTGATCGACGGCATCAAGGCCCTGGCCTCGCAGCTCATCGTGCTGCACCACCTCTCGCTCTACGCGCCCATGACCGACTGGATCGCGGACGCCTGGCCGCGGTTGGTCGCTTTCCTGTACGACGACGGCCGCTACGCGGTGCAGCCCTTCCTCGTGATCGGCGGCTTCCTCACGGCGCAGTCGCTCGGCAAGCGGCGCGGCCTCGCCCCGGTGCCCTTGATCTGGCAACGCTACCTGCGCCTGGTGCCCCAGTTCCTGGTCGCCCTGGCGCTGGTGGTGGCCGCCACGCGGTGGCTGGGCCAGGAGCTGGCGCAGCAGGACTGGGTCTCGCCGCTGCCCTCGGTGGGCCAGTTCCTCGCGCACCTGTTCTTCCTGCAGGACGTGCTGGGCGTGCCGTCGCTGTCGGCTGGCGCCTGGTACGTGGCCATCGATCTGCAGCTGTTCGGGCTGTTCGCCGTGCTGGCCTGTTTCGCTGCGCGCTCGGCCAAGCCCTTGGCCGATTCCTTCGTGCCCTTGGTGGTGGCCATCGCAACGGTGGCGTCCATCGAGGTGTTCAGCCGGCAGCCGGCGCTCGACGTCTGGGCCATCTACTTCCTCTCGGCCTACGGCCTGGGCGCGCTGGCGGCCTGGTCGCGCGGCAGCGCGCGGGCGGCCCTGTGCTGGTGGCTGACGGCCGCGCTGCTGGCGCTGGACTGGCTGCAGGACCCCCGGGCCCGGCCCATCCTGGCCCTGACCACCGCGCTGGCCCTGTACGCCGGCTCGCACCTCACCTGGCGTTCCGTGCTGAGTCCTCTGCGCCGCGCGGTGGAGCAGCTCAGCGACGTGTCCTACAGCGTTTTCGTCTGCCACTTCGCCGTGATCCTCGTGGCCAGCGGCCTGTGGGAGCGGCTGGACCTCGGCGGCCTCGGCCAGGCCTGGCTGTGGACGGCCCTGACCTGGGCCGCGGTGCTGCTGCTGGGCACGGCGGTGCAGCGGCTGTGCGACCGCTGGGTGCCGGTGTTTACTCGACCTCATTCCTTGGCGAGGACTTCCTGATGCACGCTGCTACGACTATCCGCTGCGCCGGTCTATGCCTTGCGATGCTGCTCGCGGCCTGCGGCGCTGAGTCCGCGGGCTCGGTCGCCACCGGCGCTGCGGTTAAGCAGCAGGAACTGGAAAGCGCCAAGCGTACCCAGCAGCAAGTGCAGCAGGATCTGCAGAAGGCAATCGAGATGCCAGCCGAGCGCTCGAAGCAACTCGACTAGCGATGATCTGCCGACTCGGTGCTAGCGATAAGTGGCGCTCGAATGATGAACGGCAACAGAGCCAAAACCGTTGATTGCTAGCGTCAGTTCAATATCTTGCCTGCTCAAGCGAGACCGAGGTCCAATCCAGACTTCACGAACTACCCCGGAAAGATTCTCTGGGAGCGGAAACTCAAAGTGCGTAACTATCTGGTTGCGTGACACTCGCTGGCCGATGGGGTAGTTGGTGCCCAACGTGTGATGACTATTCTTTTCGTCGACTAGCAGCATTGGCGTATGCACTACTCGAAATTCTTTTTCCTCATGAAATGCGGGGTTCTTGAACAACGGGCCGAAGCGCGCTAGCCACATGCCAAGCATGTAGTAGTCGGGTTTACCATCAGGTTCGATGCAAACGTCAGGGGAAGTCAAGCCCTTCTGAAAAGTGTCTTCGATTATTTGATTTTGCACATCTTCGTCATAAATGACTGGCCACAGCGCCGTGTTGTGCGAAGGGGCTGCGTTTGTGCTGGGAAGATGTTGTTGCACAGGAAAAGTGGAGCGACTAAAGCCGATGGCGACACCCATTGCATCGTCAGCGTAGCCCCTCCATTGGCTCAAAACATCGGCCTCTGAAGACATGCAAAATAGAAAAGCGCGAGGCTTTGTTATTTGATGGCCAAGCCTACACTGTTCTCGATCTTGGTCGGTCATTGTTGACCGGCGCCTGGTCAGTTCCCTGTCTACTATGTGGTCTGCCCAATTGCCCTCATGCGAATCGTTCATTTTCGACGCGTCACTGAGCCAGAGCTTCTTGGATTGGGCGATCGCCAAGAAAGAAAGTACTGAGCAGTAGTGGTAGAGAATTTCCATGCTCTATGCGTTGACCACGGTGAGGGTATCTCTAGGATAGATCGGCTTTGAGCACACCGATGTAGCGCCTTAGATGCCAGAGGCGGTGTTCGCGGTGTCTGGCGATGGCCTCTGAGTGAGGCCTTGCGTGCTGTACTGGCGTTCCGTGGTGCATCTGACAACCAACATTCAACGGAGCGCGCGCAAGGCCAAAAGAGGACCATTGAGATGTTGTGCCGCCGCGCTCAGCGCGGCAGGTACATCGTGGCCTCCACCTCCACCAGCACCTCGTCGCCCGGCAGGAAGCGCGAGACCTCCACCACGGTGCTCACCGGCGGCTCGTCCGGGTAGAACAGGCCGCGCACGCGGTTGTAGGGCGCGTAGTCGCGCAGGTGGCGGAAGTACTGCACCAGCTTGACCACGTCGGCCATGCGCCCGCCGTGCTCCTCGGCGAGCTGGCGGATGCGGTCGAGCACCAGCCAGCTCTGCGCCACGATGGGCGCCTCGAAGAGGTCCACCGACATCTGCCCGGTGTCGTAGCCCAGCGCGCGCAGCGCCGCGCGCGCGGCCTCGGGCAGGTCCTCGTAGCGCCGCACGGCTTCGCGCGTCGCGGGGTTCACGGCGACCACGCCGCTCATGAAGACGAAGTCGCCCACGCGCCGTGCGGCGGCGTAGCGGGCCATGGGTTGACCGGTGCTCATGTCGCCTCTTTCCTTCAGTTGGGCAAACCCCAGGCGCGCATCTTCCCGGGGTTCAGCAGGCCCGCGGGGTCGAAGCGCTTTTTCATGTCGATCACGCTCTGCGGCAGGTCACCGCCCACCTTGCCTTCTTCGATGATGTAGGTGTGCGGGTTGTTCACGCGGATGCCGTTGTCGCGGAAGGTCTGGATGATCTGGTTCAGGCGCTCCTCGGTGCTGAAGCGCACCAGCGGCAGCGAGGTGCAGGTGGTGAAGCCGTCCATGCTGCGCAGGAACTCCACGTGCATCAGCACCTCGTCGCCGAACAGCGATTGGATGGTGCGCACCTGGTCCAGGTGCTGGCCGGGCGTGAAGGTGGTCTGCAGGTAGGTCAGGCCCTTGTCGGCCTTCAGCGCGTTCAGCGTGGTGTGGTTCCAGCAGTACTCCAGCAGCGTGTGGTGCTGGGCCTGCACCTCATCGGCGGTGCGGCGGTAGGTGATGCGCCCGCCGTGCGCGGCCACCAGCTGCAGCGCCGCGGCCTCCGAGAACTCGGCCACCAGCAGCAGCGCGGCGTGGCAGCCCTGGGGCAGGTGCTCGGCCAGCGGCGCCATGTAGCCCGGGATCGGGTCGGCCAGCAGGGCGATGTTCTTCTTCACGATGCCCGGCGCGTGCGCGAGCGCGTTGCCGAAATTCAGCGCGCGGTCCATGTCGTCGAAGGCGACGATCATCTCCAGCCAGGGATGCGCCGGCGCCAGGGCCATTTCCACTTCCAGCACCAGGCCGTTGGTGCCCCACAGGTGGTGCAGCAGCAGGGCCTCGGGGCCGCGCAGCTCCACCACCTGGGGCTCGGCCTCGACGCTCATGGCGCGCACGCCGAGGATGTTGCCGGGCGCGCCGATGGGGCCGTAGTTGATGGAGCCCGCGCCACCAAAGCCGCCGCTGAACAGGCCGCCGAGCGAGGCCGTGCGGAAGGTGGAGGGGATGCAGCGCAGCTCCCAGCCGCTCGGGCGCGCGGCGGCGTCGAAGTCGCCGATGCGGATGCCGGCCTGCGCGCGGCCCACGCCGGGGCGCGCCCACAGGAACTGGCTGTAGCCGCTCATGTCGAGCAGCACGCCCCCGTGCAGCGGCACGCACTGGCCGTAGTTGCCAGTGCCGCTGCCGCGCGGCGTGAGCGGCACGCCCAGGCGCGCGCAGGCCGAGGCCAGGCGGCGCAACTCGTCTTCGGTGCGCGGGCGCACGGCGATGTCGCCGCGCTTGCCCAGCAGCTGGCGCTTGAGCACGGGGCTGAACCAGGAGAAGTCCTGCGACAGCCGGCCGACCTTGATGGGGTCGGTGATCCAGTCGAGATCGGGCAGCTCCTGCTGGAGCGATTGGATGGAAGCGTTCATTCAGATTCCTTGCGTCAGCCGTGCCTCGTCGAGGGCACCGCGGAACCGGCTCTGCCGGGCCGCAGGTGCCGCCCCCTTGAGGGGGTCGCGCGAAGCGCGGCGGGGGTGTTCAATCCTGCGCGATCTCGCTGGCGTGCCAGGAGCCGAGCGCGAGCTTGGTGAGCCAGGCCATGAGCACGAACAGGAACACGCCCGCCAGCGAGATGAGCAGCAGGGCGGCGAACATGCGCGGGATGTCGAGCTGGTAGCCGGCCATCAGGATCTGGTAGGCCAGACCGGTGTTGGTGCCGCCGGTGCCGGCGACGAACTCGGCCACCACGGCCCCGATCAGCGCCAGGCCCGAGGAGATGCGCAGTCCGCCGAAGAAATAGGGCAGGGCACTGGGGATGCGCAGGCGCCAGAGCATCTGCATGCGCGAGGCGCGGTTCATCTTGAAGTAGGCCTGCAGGTCGGGGTCGACGCTGCGCAGGCCCAGGGTGGTGTTCGAGATGATGGGGAACAGCGCGACCAGCGTGGCGCAGACCACCAGCGAGGCCGTCGGCTGCTTGACCCAGATGATGATCAGGGGGGCGATGGCCACGATGGGCGTGACCTGCAGCAGCACCGCGTAGGGGAACAGCGCGGTCTCGATCAGCCGGCTCTGCACGAACAGGAAGGAGATCAGCACGCCGACCACCACCGCGACGATGAAGGACAGCACCGTGATCTTCATGGTGATCATCAGCGAGTCGAACAGCGTGCCCCAGTCGCCGATCAGGGTCTGCATCATCAGCAGCGGCGAAGGGATCAGGTAGGGCGGCAACTCCAGGCCGACCACCAGCGCCTGCCACAGCGCGATCAGCACCACAGCGACCAGCGAGGGGTAGAGCACGCGCTGCACGCGCGGCTGGGAGAGCAGGGGGGGCTGGGCGGCGTTCATGCGCGCACCTCTTCGGCGGTTTCCTGGGTGTCGCGGCTGGCGCGGTGCAGGCTGTCCTGCAGGTTCTTGGCGTGGTGGCTGAAGTCGGTGCTGACCATGAACTCGGGGCGGCGGGGATAGGGTTCGTCGATGCGGAATTCCTCCACGATGCGGCCCGGGCGCGCGGCCATCATCACCACGCGGCTGGAGAGGAACACCGCTTCGTGGATGGAGTGGGTGACGAAGACGACGGTGAGGTTCTTCTTCTGCCAGAGCTCCAGCAGGTCGGCGTCGAGCTTGTGGCGCGTGATCTCGTCGAGCGCGCCGAAGGGCTCGTCCATGAGCAGCAGCGTGGGCTCCACCACCAGGCCGCGCGCGATGGACACGCGCATCTGCATGCCGCCCGAGAGCGAGCGCGGCAGCACCTTGGCGAACTTGGACAGGCCCACCAGCGCGAGCGCGTCGGCCACGCGCGCGTCGGCCTCGGCGCGCGGCACGCCGGCCAGGTCCAGCGGCAGGCGCACGTTGGTCTGCACGTTGGCCCAGGGCATGAGCGTGGGCGCCTGGAAGACGAAGGACAGGCGGTGGCCCGAGCGTTCGAGCTGGTTCACGCCCTCGCCCCAGAGCTTGAGGCTGCCGCTGCTGGGCTCCAGCAGGCCCGCGATCATCTTGAGCAGCGTGCTCTTGCCGCAGCCCGAGGGGCCGAGCAGGGTGACGAACTCACCCTCGCGCACGCTCAGGTCCACCGGCTGCAGGGCCACGGTGCCGTTGGGGTAGGTTTTCTGGACTTGTCGGATGTCGATGGCCACGGGGGGCGCAGCGGCAGGCGAGGGCGGGCTGGTCATCGTGAGGTGGGGGTTGTGTTGGCGGGGGAAAAAAACAAGGCCCGCGCCGGGGCGCGGCGCGGGCCGGGGGCGGTTCAGGGCAGGACCTTGATGTCGCGGACCAGGTCGAAGTCGTAGGCCTGGTCGAGGTTGACCTTGGCCGGGTCGATGAGCTGGTTCTCCACCAGGAAGGCGTGCGTCTTGAGCAGGCGCTCGCGGGTGATGGTGCCGATGCCCTGCTTCTGCGCGTCGCCGCTGGTGATGATCCCCATTTCCTTGAGCTTGCCGATGCCGTAGGCGAGCTGCTCGTCGGTCATGTTGGGGTTGTCCTTCTTGATGAGCGCGTTGCCGGCGCTGGGGTCGGCGAGGTAGGCCTTCCAGCCCTCGGCGCTGGCGCGCACGAAGGCGGTCACGGCCTGGCGGCGCTCCTTCACGGTCTTGTCCATGCAGGAGATGGTGTTGGCGTACGGGGGGTAGCCGTGGTCGGCGAGCAGGAAGGTGTTGGCCTTGATGCCCTGCTTCTGGATGGCGAAGGGCTCGGACGAGAGGTAGCCCATCTGCACGATGTTCTTGTCGGCCACGAAGGGCTGGATGTTGTAGGTGTAGGGCCGCACCTGCGAATCCTTGAAGCCGTACTTGCCCTTGAGCCAGGACCAGTAGCCGCGCATGGCGGTGGGCGCGATCAGGATGGTCTTGTCCTTCATGTCCTCGAAGGACTTCACCTGCTCGTGCGCGATCAGCACCTGCGGGTCCTTCTGGAAAACCGCGGCCACGGTGACGATGGGCAGGCCGTTGTTGCGCGCGACCATCATCTGCGTGTCGGTGGCGCCCATGATGCAGTCGGTCTGGCCCGCGCCCATGATCTGCAGGATGTTCACCTGCGGGCCGCCCATGCGCAGGCTCACGTCCAGGCCGTGCTTCTTGTAGAGCCCGGTGGCCAGGGCCTGGTAGAAGCCGCCGTGCTCGGCCTGTGCGTACCAGTTGGTCATGAAGGTGAACTTCTCCTGGGCCTGCGCGCTGGCGGCGAGGCCCAGCAGGCCGAGGGCGGTGGCGCCGAGCGCGCGGCGCAGGCGGAACAGGGGGCGAGAGGTCATGGCGGGCCTTTCTGGCTGGGGGGTGGTGGGGACGGAATCGGTGGGTGGCCTCAGTCGGCCAGGGTCTGCTGGATGTGGCCCGTGTGGTGGCCGCGCTCCCAGGTGGTTTGTTCGCGCACGACCCATTGCATGGCGTGCAGCTCGGTGATGGCCTGGACCCAGCTGTTGGCCAGGCTGTCGAGGATGGCCTCGCCCTGCTCGCGCGTGGCCGTGGTGGGATCACCGATCACGCCGCTGGGGCCGAAGTCGCGCGCCACCCAGGCGCAGGCGGGGCGGCCGTCGGCCGACAGGATCTTGGAGGGGAAGACCGGCGGGAAGGCGGCCTCGGCGCGCTCCATGTGCACGGTGTCGGGCGCCAGCGCGAGCATGAGCGCGGTCTCGGAATGGCCCGCGTGCATGGACTGCTTGCGCTCCTGGTCGCTGATGAACTGCCCGGACACGTTGGGCACGCGCGAAACGCCGAAGGGCACGATGACGAAGTCGCCGTGGCGCAGGCGCAGCTCGCGCGCGGCCATCTCCAGCACCTGGGGCTGGCCGCCGTGGCCGTTGGCGAAGACCAGCTTGCGAAAGCCCGAGCGGTAGACCGACTCGCCGAGTTCGATCATGGTGGAGAGCAGCGTGGTGCCGCTCAGCGTCATGGTGCCGGCGAAGTGCAGGTGCTCCTCGGACTTGCCGTAGCTGATGGGCGGCAGGCCGAAGGCGCGCACCTCGGCGGGCAGGCGCTCGAAGGCCTTGCCGATCACGCCGGCGGCGATCACGGTGTCGACCGAGCAGGGCAGGTGCGGGCCGTGCTGCTCGGTGGCGCCGACGGGCAGCACGATGACGGTGTTCTCGCGGTCGGGCAGGGCGGTGATCTCGGTCCAGCTCAGATAGGGCAGGAAGCGGTGCGGGGGGAAGTAGCCGTGCAGCATGGGTGGGGTTCTCTGGGGGGTGGCGGGGTCAGCGCGCGGGGGCGCCGCTGTCGTCGGTGTCGGTGTCGGTGCTCGTGTCGGTGTCGATGGCGCGGCCGCCGCGCAGCACGCGGCGCCGCGCGGCGCGCGAGGGCCAGGCCGTGGCCTCGGCGCGGTCGAAGACCACCAGGTCGGCGGGCCGGCCTTCGAGGCCGGGCGCGGCGGCCGCTGCCTCGCGGCCCAGCCAGTCGGCGCGGCACAGGGCCATCGACCAGTGGTCAAAGGCCCCGTCGAGCTGGCCCGCGAGCACCGCGGCCTGCATGGCCTCGACCGGGTCCAGGCTGCCCACGCGGCAGAACGGGTCCTGCACGTTGTCGCTGCCGATCAGCAGCGGGATGCCGCGCGCGCGCGCTTCCTTGACCAGGGTGAGGCCGCGCTGGCGCGGCGTGCGGCCGGTGGCGGCATCCTGCAGCAGCAGGTTGGTGATGGGCAGGGACACCAGGGTGATGGGCGCGCGCGCCACCGCGTCCAGCGTGGCGAGTGCGCGCGATTCCGGCTGGGCCGCCAGCGCGCAGGTGTGGCCGCAGACCACGCGGCCGTCGAAGCGCGTGGCGCGCAGGTTGCGGGCGAGCCAGGCCAGGCCCTCGGCCTCGGGGTTGAGCTCTTCGTCCACGTGCAGGTCGAGGTCCAGGCCCTCGTCCTGCGCGGCGCGCAGCAGCTCGCGCAGCGCGCCGGGGTTCCACTGGCTGCTGTGCACGAAGCCGCCCAGCAGGGCGCCCGGCCCGTCGCCGGCGATGCGCCTGGCCAGCGCCTGCGCCACGGCGCGGTCCTCGCAGGGGCCGAGCTTGACCAGCGCGACGCGCTCGATCGCCAGGCGATCGCGCCATTCGTGCGCAAGCTCGCCCATCACCTCCCAGGCCAGCGGCGTGGCCTGCGGGTCCCACCAGTCGATGTGCGTGCGCAGCCGCGTGGTGCCGGCCTGCCAGGCCCAGTGAAGGCCGCGCCGCATGCGCGATCGCAGGTCCTCGCGCGTCCAGCGCTCGCGGTCGGCGATCACCGCCTCGATGGCGCCGAGCAGGCCTGGGCGCACCGCGCCCAGGCGCGGGCCGATGAAGGCCTTGTCGAGGTGGGCGTGCGCTTCCACGAAGCCGGGCAGCACCGGCGCGCCGTGCAGGTCCCAGCGCGCCTGGCCCGCGGGCCCCTCGGCGGCGGGCAGCGGGCGCACGCGGGCGATGCGGCCGTCGGCCAGTTCGAGGCGCGCGAGCGCGGGCCGGCCCTCGTGCGTCGGCCAGTCGGCGGGCAGCAGCCAGCGCGGCAGGCGCGCGCCATGCAGCGCGGCGGGCGTGTCGGTGTCGGGCACGGGGGGCTGGGGGGTCATGCGGGGCTCGTTCGCGCCGGCTCAGATGTCCAGCGTGAGGGTGGGCGTGAGCGCGCGCGCGCAGCACACCGCCACGTGCGTGGCGCGCTCCTCGTCGGTGAGGCAGCTGTCCTGGTGGTCGGGCGTGCCGTCGAGATAGGGCGTGATGCAGGACGCGCAGATGCCCTGCTCGCAGACCGTGTCCACCGCAATGCCCGCGCCGTGCAGCACCATCGCGATGCTCTTGCCCGCGGGCACGTGCAGGCGCTGCTGGCGCCGCGCCAGGATCAGCTCGAAGCCGGCGTCGGCGCCGGGCGCGACCTCTTTCGGGGGCGCGCCGAAGTGCTCGAAATGCACGCGCTCGGCCGGCCAGTCGCGGCTGGCCTCGCGCAGGGCGGCCATGAAGCCTTCGGGGCCGCAGTAGTAGAGGTGCGCGCCGGCCGGGGCCTGGGCCACCAGGGCGGCGGGGTCGGTGCGGGTGGCGGGCGCGTCGTCGCGGTGCACCGTCACGCGCCCGCGCCAGGGCGCGGCGTCCAGCGCGGCGCGCAGCGGCAGGTGCTCGGCGCTGCGCACGAAGACGTGCAGGTCGAAGGCCGCGCCGCGCGCGTGCAGGGCGTGCGCCATGGCCACCAGCGGCGTCACGCCGATGCCGCCGCCCAGCAGGCGGTGGTGCGGCGCCTGGGGCGCCAGCGGGAACAGGCAGCGCGGGCGGCCGATGCGCAGCAGCCGGCCTTCGCGCAGGTGCTCGTGCACCGCGCGCGAGCCGCCGCGGCCGGCGTCCTCGCGCTTGACCGCGATCTCATAGCCTTCGGCGCTCAGCGCCGGCTCGCCGCAGAGCGAGTAGCTGCGCGCCAGGCCGCCGGGCAGGTAGAGGTCGATGTGGGCGCCGGCCTCGGCGGCGGGCAAGGCCTGGCCGTCGCAGCGCTCCAGGCGGTAGCCGCTCACCTCGGCGGTGTGGCGCTGCACCCGGGCCACGCGCACGGTGAATTCGCCCCGGGTGGGGTCGGCGGAAAGGGTGGCCGATGGGGCCAGGGTGTCGGGGGCGTTCAATTTTGACCGAATACTTTGACCAATTGGTCAGTATATGGGTGAGAAAGGGCTTGCACAGGCGGGATTACCCGGGGACGGTGGGGTGGGGGGCGCCGGCCGCGCGCGGCTCAGGCCGGCAGCAGGCCGCAGCCGCGCAGCACGAAGGGGATCAGCTCGTTGGCCACGGCCTCGCGGTCCAGCGGCGCCTGCGGGCCCTGGCCGCAGATCTCGCGCACCTGCAGCGCGAAGTCGGCGTGGTGCTGCGTCATGGCCCAGATGTGCATGAGCAGCAGGTGGGCGTTCATGGGCCGCATCAGGCCGCGCGCCATCCAGCCGTTGAGGATGGCCACCTCTTCCTCGACCCAGATCCGCGCCTTGGGCCAGTAGCGGTCGAGGTTGTGGCCGCCGTCCAGGATCTCGCGCGTGAAGATGCGCGAGACGGTGGGCTGGTCGAAGGCGTGGTCGAGCTTCAGTCGGATGTAGTGGGCCAGGATCTCGGCCGGCTCGGTCATGCCCGGCGGCGCGAACGGGATCTTCCAGGCCATCATCACCGAGTCGAGCAGCTCGGCGTAGAGCTCCTCCTTGCCGGCGATGTAGTAGTGCAGTTGGGGCTTGGTGAGGCCCGCGCGCTCGGCGATGGCCTGGGTGGACGTGCCCTTGAGGCCGTGCAGACTGAACTCCTGGATCGCCGCTTCGCGGATGGCGGCGAGGATGCGCTGGCGGCTTTCGCGCGCGGGGCGTCGCGCCGGGGGAGGGGCTGCTGCGGTCATGGCGGGCGGGCATGATAGCGCGCCCGCCCCAAGGTCGCGTGCGACTCAGGCCCGCGGCTTGAGCGCCACCGCCTCGATCTCCACGCGCACCGGCGCGATCAGGCCCGCGATCACGGTCGAGCGCGCCGGCGCGGTGGCGGCCGGGAAGCGCTCGGCGTAGGCCGCGTTGAAGCCGGGGTAGTCCTGGCCGTCGACCAGCCACACGGTGG
Source organism: Hydrogenophaga sp. 70-12 (assembly GCF_001897365.1). Classification (NCBI taxonomy): domain Bacteria; kingdom Pseudomonadati; phylum Pseudomonadota; class Betaproteobacteria; order Burkholderiales; family Comamonadaceae; genus Hydrogenophaga; species Hydrogenophaga sp. 70-12. The sequence goes on along the minus strand of NZ_MKSS01000408.1, from coordinate 20,683 downwards.
TCTTCACCACGTCGGCCAGCGTGCAGCCGGCGCGGCGCAGGATGTCCTCGATCAGGTCGATCGTGTAGTGCGTCTGGCTCACGATGTCCTCGCCCGCGGGCTGGCCGTTGCGCATGGGCACCTGGCCGGCGACGAAGACCAGCCGCTGATCGGCCACCACGGCGGGCGAGATCGGTTGCACCACGCCGGCCCGCTGAACCGGCGGGCCGACGTGGAGGATGTCCGGGTTGTTCGGCATCGCTGGGCGGGACTCAGTCGGGCTTCACGCCGGCGGTCTTCACGATGGTGGCCCACTTCTTGTTCTCGGCCTCGATGAAGGCCTTGTACTCGGCCGCGCCGCTGCCGCCGAGCTTGAAGCCGCGCGAGACGAAGTACTCCTGGATGTCGGGGCTGGCGAGCGCGGCGTTCACGTCCTTGTTGAGCTTGTCGACGATGGCCGCGGGCGTGCCGGGCGGCGCGAACAGGCCTTGCCACGACAGCGCCTCGAAGCCCGGGTAGCCGCTCTCGGCCACGGTGGGCACGTTGGGGAACATGGGGTGGCGCTCCTTGGAGGTGACGGCGATCGGCGTCACCTTCTTGGCCTCGATCTGCGGCATCACCACCAGGATGTCGCCGAACATCAGGTCGATCTGGCCGCCCATGAGGTCGGTCAGCGCGCCGGCGCTGCCGCGGTAGGGAATGTGCAGCAGCGCGGTCTTGGTCGCCAGCTCGAACATTTCGCCCGTGAGGTGCATGGACGTGCCCGTGCCCGGCGAGCCGTAGGTGATGGAGCCCGGCTTGGCCTTGGCGGCGGCCACCAGCTCGGCCACCGTTTTGGCGGCCACGCGCTCGCCTTTGACCAGCAGCAGCGGTGCGGTCACCACGGCCGTCACGGGCGTGAAGCCCTTCACCGGGTCGTAGGGCAGGTTGGGGTAGAGCGAGCCGGCGATGCCGTTGCTGCCGGTCACGCCCAGCAGCAGCGTGTAGCCGTCGGGGGCCGACTTGGACACGTGGTCCGCGCCCACCGTGCCGCCCGCGCCGGGGCGGTTGTCCACGATGACGGTCTGCTTCCATTGCGCGGCGAGCTTCTCGCCGAGCTTGCGGGCCAGCAGGTCGGTGCTGCCACCGGGCGGGAAGGGCACGACGATGCGCACGACCTTGCTCGGGTAGGTGTCCTGCGCGGCCGCGGCCAGCGGGGTGAGCGCGGCCAGGCCCAGGGTGGTGCCCGCGGCCAGCGCGCTGACCAGGGTTCTGCGGTTGAGGGCGAAACGTTTCATCGGGGATCTCTCTTTCAAGTGGGTGGGTTCATTGGCGTGGCATGGCCTCGCCCCATGCGCCTCCTCCGGCCGTTTCTATGACGAGCCTGTCTCCCGCGGACCAGTCGACGCGCGCCCTCGCGGGCAGCACGTCGACGCGTCCATCGGTTCTTTCGATGCGCGCGGCCGAGGGCGCGCCGTCGCCGCCCCCTTCGCTGCCGCGCGCACGGCTGACATGGCGCTCGCCCCGGTAGGAGACGCTGCCATGGCCTTCCAGCAATTCATACACCCGGCGCACGCCATGGCCGCCGGAGAAGCGGCCCGCGCCGCCCGATCCCTCGCGGACCGCGTAGCAGTGCACGCGCACCGGCGCTTCCGACTCGATCACCTCGAGCGGCGTGTTGCGCGCGTTGCCCACGTCGGTGGACACGCCGCTGGTGCCGTCGCTGCGCGCGCTGGCGCCGGCGCCGCTGGCGATGATCTCGGTGAACAGCCAGCGCTGACCGTCGGCGCGCGCGCCGCCGAGCGAGAGCACCGTGGCCACGCCGGCGTTGGCGGCCATGGGCTCGCGCGCCGCGCCCGAGGACCAAGCGCCAAGCAGGGCGTTGCAGGCCAGCTTGAGCGTGGCGGTGCGCGCGTTCACCGCGGCTGGCAGGCGCGGGTTGACCACGCTGCCCTCGGGCAGCACCCAGCTGGCTGGCACCAGGCAGCCCGCATTGTTGGGCGCCTGCGGCGCCAGCGAGCGCATGAAGAACAGGATGGCCGACACCATGCTGGAGGGCGAGGCGTTCACCGGCCCGCGCGTCTGTGGCGAGGAGCCGGTGAAGTCGATGTGCAGGGTGTCGCCCCGCTTGCGCAGGGCGACCGCGATGCGCACCGGCGTGTCGCTGATGCCGTCGCCGTCGAGCTGGTCCCGCCAGTGCCATTCGCCATCGGGCGCGGCGCGCAGGGCCTCGCGCGTCAGGCGCTCGGACTGCGCGAGCAGGGCCTCGCACACGGCCTCGAAGGCCGCGCCGGTGCGCGCGCGCAGCGCGGCGGTTTCCTCGGCGCCCAGGCTCACGGCCGACCACTGCGCGTTCAGGTCGCCCAGCAGGTTGCCGGGCGTGCGGCTGTTGGCGCTGAGCAGGGCCTCGATGTGCGGGTCGGGCGCGCCGGCCACGCGCCAGCGCACCGGCGGTATGCGCAGGCCTTCCTGGTAGATCTCGGTCGCGTCGGGCGGGATGGAGCCGGCCGCCACGCCGCCCACGTCTTGGTGGTGCAGGATGGCCGCGGCCAGCGCGACCACCGCGCCGCCGCCGAACACCGGCCGCACCACGATCAGGTCGGGCAGGTGCGTGCCGCCCGACCAGGGGTCGTTCATCAGCCAGGCGTCGCCGTCGGCCATGGCCTCGACGGGGCAGCGCCGGAGCAGGCCCGCGACCGCCGGAATGAGCGAGCCCAGCAGCAGCGGTAGCGAGCGCGCCTGCGCGAGCAGGCGGCCGTCGGGCAGGAAGACCGCGGCCGCGCAGTCGCCGCCCTCGCGCGCGATGGAGGAATAGGCCGCGCGCATCATGCGGCTCTGCATGCGGTCGGCGATGCCCTGCAGCGCCAGCCGAACGGGCTCCATGAGGATCAGGTGCTCGTGGTTCATGCCCTGGGCTCCCGGGCCCCGTCGCGCGACAGCAGCAGCGCGCCGTCGGCCACCAGCGCCCAGCGCCAGCCCGCGGGCACCCACACCGTGGTGGTGGCGGCGAACAGCGCGCGCGGGCCCAGGCCCTCGGCCGGGCAGCCGGCCCACAGCGCGGGGTCGGGGCGCAGGTGCCGGGCGCTCACGCCGGGCTGGGGCAGGGTTTGTTCAAACACGCCGCGCAGCAGCAGGGCCTGCACCTCGAAGCGCGCAGGCAGCTGGCCGCGCAGGGACTCGTAGCGCTCGGCGAAGCGCGCGCGCAGCGTGGCCAGGTCGTCGCCGGTGTCCCAGGGCACCTCCACCGGGTTGCCCTGGCCCACGATCAGCAGTTCGAGGCTCCAGCGCGGCGTGCCCTCGCGCACCGAGCGGTGCAGCGCCTCGCGGCGTTCGCTCAGCGCGCCGAGGCCCTCGTGGTCGAGCGCCAGCGCGCAGGACCATTCCAGCGTGCGCGTGGGCGGCGAGGCCAGCAGGCCCAGCGCGGCGATCACGCCGGCGTGGGGAATCACGCGCACGCGCGGCACGCCCGCGAGCTCGGCCACCTCGGCCACGTGCTGGGCGCCGCCGCCGCCGGCGGCCACCAGCTCGCAGTCGGCGGGGTGGATGTCGCGCTGGAAGGCGCGCATCTTCACGCTCTCGGCCATGGCGGTGGCGGCGGTGGCGACGATGGCGCGCGCCGCGTCCTGCGCGTCCAGGCCCAGCGGCGCGGCCACGTCCTTCTGAATCGCGGCGCGCGCGCGCGCCGCGTCCAGCGCCACGCCGCCCGACAGCCGCTCGGGCAGGCGGCCCAGCAGCACCAGGGCGTCGGTCAGCGTGGCCTCGGTGCCGCCCAGGCCGTAGGCCGCGGGGCCGGGCCAGGCGCCTTGGGAGCGCGGGCCCAGCCGCAGGCCACCGCCCGCGTTCACCGTGGCCAGGCTGCCGCCGCCGATGGACAGGGACTCCACGTCGGCGCAGCGCAGGCGCAGCGTGAGATCGCCGCACAGCAGCGCGTCGCTGAACAGCGGCCGGCCGCCGTCGAGCAGGCCGATGTCGGTGCTGGTGCCGCCCACGTCCACGGACATCACCACGCGCGGTTCGTCGGCGGGCAGGCTCGCGGCCACGCCTTGCAGGGCCGCGCAGGGGCCCGACATGGCCAGGCCGATGGGGCGCGAGGCGGCCTCGGGCCAGGGCGCGATGCCGCCCTCGGAGCGCATCAGCGCGGGCTCGGGCAGGCCGCGCTCGCGCAGCGCCTCGCCCAGCGTGCGCAGGTAGCGCTGCACCAGGGGCTTACTGTAGGCGTCGAAGGCCGTGACCAGGAAACGTTCGAACTCGCGCGGCTTGGGGTCGACCTCGCTGGAGACCGAGACCAGCAGGTCGGGTTCGGCCTGCAGCAGCCAGTCGCGCACCTGCTGTTCGTGCACGGGCCGCAGGTGGGCGAACAACAGGCACACCGCCACCGAGGCGATGCCGCGCGCGCGCAGCTGGTGCGCGATCGCCATCACCTGCTCGCGGTCCGGCGCCTCGACCTCTTCGCCGCGCGCGCCAATGCGGCCGCGGATCTCGAAGCGCAGCTCGGCGGGGAACAGCCGGCGCTCGGGCGTGGGCGGCGCCACCACCGGGGTGTAGAGGTCGCGGCGGTCCTGGCGCGCGAGCGCGAGCACGTCGCGCAGGCCGGTGTTGGTGAGCACGGCCACCGGGCCGGCGTCCTGTTCGAGCAGCAGGTTGGTGACCACGGTGGAGCCGTGCACCAGGCGCGCCACCTGCGCGGGCGCGATCTTCTGTTCGTCCAGCAGGCGCTGCACCGCGCCCAGGATGGGCTGCACCAGCTCACCCGCTTCGCGCGGGTGCTTGAGCGCGCGCAGCTCGCCGTCGCTGGAGCAGGCGACCACGTCGATGAAGGTGCCCCCCATGTCCACGCCGATGGCCCACTGCGTGTTCATGGCCGTCCTCAACGGAAGCGGGACGCGCGAAAGGGCGCCAGGTCCACCTGCGTGGCGCGGCCGGCCACCAGGTGCGCGACTTCGCGGCCGGTGGTGGCGCCCATGCACATGCCCATGTGGCCATGGCCGAAGGCCATCCAGGCGTTGTCCGCGCCGCGGCTGCGGTCGATCACCGGCAGGCTGTCGGGCATGCAGGGGCGGTGGCCCATCCACTGCGTCACCTCGGAGGTGTCGAGGTGCGGGAACAGGCGCAGGCCCTGGCGCAGCAGGGCCTGCGCGCGTTCGTAGTTGGGCGCGGGTTTTAGGCCGGCGAACTCCACCGTGCCGGCCAGGCGCAGGCCCATGGCCATGGGGTTGATCATGAGGTTGGCCTCGGAGGCCATTACCGTGTGGCGCAGCTTCAGGTTGGAGCTGCGCACCGTGACGTGGTAGCCGCGCTGCGTCTCCAGCGGCACGCGGTCGCCGAGCTGCGCCGCGAGCGCGCCGGACCAGGCGCCGGCCGCGATCACCACGCCGTCCACCGCCAGCGGCTCGCCGCTGTCCAAGCGCAGGCCGGTCACGCGCCGGCCCTCGCGCTCGAAGCCAATGACCGAGCGGTGGTCGTGGCGCGCGCCGTCGCGCAGGGCCTGGCGGACCAGCGCCTTCACCAGCTGCGAGGGGTCCAGCGTGGAGCCGTTGTCGGGCGCCAGGATGCCGAAGCGGAACTGGCCTTTCAGGTCGGGCTCGAGCTCTTCGAGTTCCTCGCGTTCCACGTCGACCAGGTTCACGCCCAGCGAGCGGCGCAGGTCCATGCCCCATTTCCACTGCGCCGCGGCTTCGCGCGAGGAGTAGACGTAGAGGCAGCCGGTGCGGCGCACCAGTTCGTTGGCGTGCGCGTGGTCCAGCAGCGGGCCGTAGCAATCGAAGATGGGGCGCAGCAGGGTCTGCAGCGCGGTGGCGATGCGCGTGACCTCCTGCGGCGTGGAGTGGCGCAGCATCTGCACCAGCCAGGGCAGCACGCGCGGCAGGTAGCCGGTGCGCACGGTCAGCGGGCCCAGCGGGTCGAGCAGCCACTTGGGCACCTTGCGCCACATGCCCGGCATGCCCACGGGCAGGCAGGCGCTGGGCGAGAGCGAGCCCGCGTTGCCGAAGGAGCAGGCCTCGCCCGGCTCGAGCGGGTCGACGAAGGTGATCTGGTGGCCGTCGCGCTGCAGCCAGGCGGCGCTGCAAGCGCCCACGATGCCGGTGCCTATGACGGCGATGTGCATGGAATCAGGGGAGAAGAATCGACAGGGGATGGGACGGTGCCGGGCATTCTAGGAACGGGCTTACCATCAACCAAGCGAATTGTTTTGATAGATCAATCATGAAACCTGATGGTGGTGCACGCGCGCGGCGGATGCACCGGCATCGATCGCGGGGCACGCCATGAACATCAGCCTGCGCCAGATGCGCGCCTTCGCCGCCGTTACGCACAGCGGCAGCTTCACCGGCGCGGCGCGCCAGCTCAACCTCACGCAGTCGGCGGTGAGCATGCTGGTGCAGCAGCTCGAACAGGAACTGCACCTGCAGCTCTTCGACCGGGGCCGCACGGCCATCACGCTCACCGAGGCGGGGCGCAACCTGCTGCCGCTGGCGCAGCGCATCCTGGAAGACGTGCGCCAGGTGGTGGACGGCGCCTCCGAGATCCGCGCGCTGCGGCGGGGTTTCCTGCGCGTGGCCACCTCGCAGATGATGGCCTGCACCTGGGTCGCCTCCATCCTCGGCGAGTTTGGCGAGCAGCACCCGCAGATCAGCGTGCGCCTGAAGGACGCGGTGGCCGACGACGTGGTGGACACCGTGCGCCACGGCGCGGTGGAGCTGGGCATCGGCCCCGACCGCCCGAGCGGCGACGACGTGACGCGCAGCTTCCTCATGAACGTGCCGCTGCGCTTCGTCTGTCCCCAGGGGCACCCGGCCTACGGGCGCGCGAGCGTGCCGTGGAAGGACCTGCGCGAGGAGCGCTGGATCGGCTATTCCAACGAGTTCAACCGCTACCTGGAGCGCCGGCTGCACGCGCACGGCCACGACTTCGCGCTCAACACGGTGAGCGACGTCGGCTTTCTCACCACCGCGCTGGCGCTGGCCGGGCACGGCCGGGGCGTGCTGGTGGCGCCCGAGTACGCGCGCTCCTTCGCCGACAACTTCGGCGTGCGCTTCGTGCCGCTGCGCGGACCGGCGGTGCAGCGCGAGTACTTCGTCTACCAGCGCAAGGGGCAGTCGCTGTCTCCAGCGGGGGCGGCTTTCCTGGCGCTGCTGCGCCAGCGCGGTGGGGCGCCCCGGCGGGCGCCGGCGAGGTAGCCGCCGGCTGCCTGTTGGGTGGGCAAGGGGGCTGGCCCGCTGGCCCGCCAAGGGGGGTGAATGCACCAGATTCGGCGCCTCTGGTGCCCTCCCGGGGGCTTGGCCCCTCCGGGCGGGGGGCGCAGCCAATGCAAAATGGTGCGTTTTTCTATCCAACGCACCATTTTGGAATCACCGTGAAGTACACGTCCGCCGAGCAGTTCCTGCACACCGTCGCCGAGCGCAACCCTGGCCAGCCTGAGTTCCTTCAGGCCGTGACCGAGGTGATGGAGAGCCTATGGCCCTTCATCGCCCAGCACCCCAAATACGCCGAGCACAGCTTGCTGGAACGCCTGGTGGAGCCCGAGCGGGTGGTGATGTTTCGCGTGTCCTGGGTCGACGACCACGGCCAGGTGCAGGTCAACCGCGGCTACCGCATCCAGCACAGCATGGCCATTGGCCCGTACAAGGGTGGCCTGCGCTTCCACCCCTCGGTCAACCTGTCGGTGCTGAAGTTCCTGGCCTTCGAGCAGACCTTCAAGAACGCGCTCACCACCCTGCCCATGGGCGGCGGCAAGGGCGGTTCCGACTTCGATCCCAAGGGCCGCAGCCCGGGCGAGGTGATGCGCTTCTGCCAGGCCTTCGTGAGCGAGCTGTTCCGCCACGTCGGCTCGGACACCGACGTGCCCGCCGGCGACATCGGCGTGGGCGGGCGCGAGGTGGGCTTCATGGCCGGCATGGCCAAGAAGCTCAGCAACCGCGCCGACTGCGTGTTCACCGGCAAGGGCCTGAGCTACGGCGGCTCGCTGATCCGCCCCGAGGCCACGGGCTACGGCACGGTGTACTTCGCCGAGGAAATGCTCAAGACCAAGGGCATGTCCTTCCAGGGCATGCGCGTGTCGGTGTCGGGCTCGGGCAACGTGGCCCAGTACGCGGTGGAGAAGGCCATGGCCCTGGGCGCCAAGGTGGTCACCGTGTCCGACTCCAGCGGCACCATCGTCGACGAGGACGGCTTCTCGCCCGACAAGCTGGCCGTGCTGATGGACGTGAAGAACCACCACTTCGGCCGCGTCAGTGACTACGCCGAGCGCACCGGCGCGCACTTCGAGGCCGGCAAGCGCCCCTGGCACGTGCCGGTGGACGTGGCCCTGCCGTGCGCCACGCAGAACGAGTTGGACGAGCACGACGCCGCCACGCTGATCGCCAACGGCGTGAAGTGCGTGGCCGAGGGCGCCAACATGCCCTCGACCATCGCCGCGGCCACCGCCTTCGAGGCCGCGGGCGTGCTGTTCGCGCCGGGCAAGGCCAGCAACGCGGGTGGCGTGGCCACCTCGGGCCTGGAGATGAGCCAGAACGCGCTGCGCCTGTCCTGGCCGCGCGAGGAGGTCGACGGCCGCCTGCTGCAAATCATGCAGGGCATCCACACGGCCTGCGTGCGGCACGGCCGCCGCGCCGATGGCCGCGTGAGCTACATCGACGGTGCCAACATCGCCGGCTTCGTGAAGGTGGCCGACGCCATGCTGGCGCAGGGCGTGGTCTGATGCGTCGGGCCGCCTGAGGCGGCCCGGGGCCTCAGCGCCAGCCTGGGGCCTTTTCCAGCCGGAACCGCAGCGCCGGCTCGGGCGCGCGGGCGGTCTCGCTGGGGCGGCGCGTGCCGGTGATGATGAGGCGTCCGCCGCAGTCCTCGGCCACGCCGCTCCACACCGCCGCCATGCCGACGCCGTCGTCGGACTCGTCGAAGTGGAACTCGCCGTCGGTGACGTCGCCCGACACGATGGAGCGGCGCACCCGCTCGCCGGTGCCGCGCCGCAGCTCCCCGCGCACGCTGCCTGCGTATTCGGGGTGGCGCTCCAGGTGCAGCACGCCGCTGTCGCGCGGGCGCTCGGGCGATCCGCCCTCGTCCCAGAAGTGGGCGCTCCACTCGCCGCTCAGGCGCGCCGGCGGCAGCTGGTCGGGCACGGTGCAGGTGGCCGGGGCCTGCGCGGTCGCCCAGGCCGGCAGCAGGCCCAGCGCGAGGGTGGTCAGCGCGCGCCGCATCAGGCCGTCGCCTTCTGTTCGGCGCTGCCGTCCTGCGCGCGCTTGGCGAACTCCGCGCGCAGGGCCTTGAGCTTTTCGCGCGGGTCTTCCTTCACGGTGGCCTTGTCCAGCGCCATCTCGGCGATGAAGCGGCTGGCCGCGCCGGGCACGCTCTCGCGGCCCTTCTTGCGGCGCTTGAGCCAGCTCACGGCCAGCGTGCGCTGCGCGCGCGTAATGCCCACGTACATCAGCCGGCGCTCCTCCTGGATGCGCTGTTGCTGCACCTCGCCGCTCAGCTCGTCGTCGTCCACCTTGAAAGGCAGCAGGCCTTCGTTCACGCCGGCCAGCGTCACGTGCGGCCATTCCAGTCCCTTGGACGCGTGCAGGGTGGACAGCGTCACCACGTTCTGGTCCTGCTCGCGCTCGGACAGGGTGGAGATCAGGGCGATGGTCTGCACGACCTCGAGCAGGGTCTTTCGTTCGGTCTCGGTGGTGGCGCCGGCCTCGTCCTCGACCTTTCCGCCGCAGCGCCCGGCCACCCAGTCGCAGAACTCCATCACGTTGGTCCAGCGCGCGGCGGCCACCTTCTCGTTGTCCTCGTTGTCGTACAGGTGCTGCTCGTAGCCGATGTCCTTGAGCCATTCGGTGAGGAAGGCCTTGGCGGCCTCGTGCCCGACGGTGTGCCGCGCGCGGTACTCCAGGTCGTTCACCTGGCGGCCGAACTCGTGCAGCGCGCCGATGGCGCGGTTGGACACCGCGCTGGGCAGCGAGTGCGAGAACAGGGCCTCGAACAGGCTCAGCTTGTACTGCGTGGCGAAGTTGCCCAGCTGCTGCAGCGTGGTGTGGCCGATGCCGCGCTTGGGCGTGGTGGCCGAGCGCAGGAAGGCCGGGTCGTCGTTGTTGTTGGTGAGCAGGCGCAGCCAGGCGCAGAGGTCGCGGATCTCGGCCTTGTCGAAGAAGCTCTGGCCGCCCGACACCTTGTACGGGATCTGCGCGCGGCGCAATGACTGCTCGAAGGTGCGCGCCTGGTGGTTGGCGCGGTAGAGGATGGCGAAGTCGCGCCACTCCTTGTGGGGGGAGTTGGCGCGCAGGCTCTGGATGCGCGCCACCGCGCGCTCGGCCTCGTGCTCCTCGTTGTCGGCGTCCACCACGCGCACCGGCTCGCCCTCGCCCAGTTCGCTCCACAGCGTCTTGGGGAAGAGCTTGGGATTGGGGCCGATGACGTTGTTGGCCGCGCGCAGGATGGCGCTGGTGGAGCGGTAGTTCTGCTCCAGCTTGATGACCTTGAGCTCGGGGAAGTCCTGCGGCAGGCGCTTGAGGTTGTCCAGCGTGGCGCCGCGCCAGCCGTAGATGGACTGGTCGTCGTCGCCCACGGCGGTGAAGCGCGCGCGCTCGCCCACCAGCAGCTTGAGCAGCTCGTACTGCGTGGCGTTGGTGTCCTGGTACTCGTCCACCAGCACGTGGCCCATCTTCTTCTGCCACTTCTCGCGCACCTCGGCGTGCTCGCCCAGCAGCTTGAGCGGCAGGGCGATGAGGTCGTCGAAGTCCACCGCCTGGTAGGCCACCAGGCGCTCCTCGTAGCGCTGCATGATCAGCGCCGTGGTGCGCTCGTGCTCGTCGCGCGCCTGGGCCAGCGCGGCGGCGCCGTTCAGGCCGGCGCTCTTCCAGGCGCTGATGGTCCACTGCCACTGGCGCGCGGTGGCGGCGTCGGTGGTGGTGCCGCAGTCCTTGAGCAGGCTGGTGATGTCGTCGGTGTCGAGGATGCTGAACTGCTTCTTCAGGCCCAGCACCTCGCCGTCCTCGCGCAGCAGGCGCACGCCCAGGGCGTGGAAGGTGCACACCAGCACCTTCTTGGCCTCGCGCCCCACCAGGTGGCCGGCGCGCTCGCGCATCTCGGCCGCGGCCTTGTTGGTGAAGGTGATGGCCGCGATGCGGTTGGCCTCCAGCCCGGCCTGGATCAGCCGCGCGATCTTGTGCGTGATCACGCGCGTCTTGCCCGACCCGGCCCCCGCCAGCACCAGACAGGGCCCGCCCAGGTGGTTCACGGCTTCAAGCTGGGCGAGGTTCAGACCGGCGGACATGGGAGGCAGCGAGGCAAAGCGGGGGATCATAGCGGCCGGGGGTGTCGCGCCCGGGTCAGCCCCACCCGCGGCCCGCCGATGGGCTGACACAATCCCGCCCGTGCTGCACGTCCTGCTGGTCACCTTCCCCTTCTTCGCGCTCGTGCTCGCCGGCTACCTGGCCGCGCGGCGGCGCCTGCTGCCGCTGGAGGCCATTCCCGGGCTCAACGGCTTCGTGCTGTTCTTCGCGCTGCCCTGCATGCTGTACCGCTTCGGCTCCACCACGCCGATCGCGCAGCTGCTCGACGCCCGCGTCGCCGGCCTGTACCTGCTGTGCGGGCTGGTGGTGGTGGCGGCCACCATCGCCTTCACGCTGAACCCGCGCATCCGCTGGAACGACGCCGCCTTCGGCGCGCTGGTGGCGGCCTTTCCCAACTCGGGCTTCATGGGCGTGCCCCTCATCGTGGCCCTGCTGGGCGATACGGCCGCCGGCACGGTGATCCTCACCATGGTGGTGGACATGGTGGTCACCAGTTCGCTGTGCATCGCGCTGTCGCGCCTCGACGGGGCCGGCGGCAGCGGCCGCGCCGCCGTGTTCGGCGCCGCGCGCAAGGCGCTGCGCGGCGTGCTCACCAACCCCATGCCCTGGGCCATCGGCCTGGGCGGCGTGGCCTCGGCCTGGGCCTTCCGCCTGCCGGTGCCGGTGGAGAAGACCGTCTGGCTGCTGGCCGACGCGGCCTCGCCGGTGGCGCTGTTCACCATCGGCGCCGTGCTGGCGCGCGCGCAGATGACGGCCAATCACCCCATGCCCACCAGCGACTACCTGCCGGTGGCGGTGATGAAGCTCGTTGTGCACCCGCTGCTGGTGCTGGGCACGGGCCTGGTGGCGATCCGCCTGGGCCTGGGCCTGTCCACGGCCGCGCTCACGGTGATGGTGCTCACCGCGGCCCTGCCCAGCGCCAGCAACGTCTCGCTGCTGGCCGAGCGCTTCGGCGCCGACAACGGGCGCATCGCCCGCATCATCCTGGTCACCACCGCGGCGGCCTTCCTCACCTTCTCGGGCGCCGTCACGCTGCTGACCTGAAGCGGCGCTCACGGGACGCCCGCCGTGCTGCGCCCGGCGGGGCTGAGCGATTGGGGACCCGGCCTGGGGCATTCCGGGCGGGAAGCGCTCATCGATAGTTATGAGCTATCGATAACATTCAATCTATTGGGTGGACTTGGTCCGACGGCCTGACCAGAATGCGTCGGTCGCATCGAGGAGTTGCACCATGAGCACCACCCCTTCGCCAGGCAGCGCCTTCGCGCAATGGATCGAGCGCCTCGCCTGCCTCCCCCTGGCGCACTGAGCTCACCGCCGCCCCGCGCGACCCACACCAACCCCCACCAGGAGACCACGATGTCAGAAGCCAAGTGCCCCTTCCACCCCGCCGCTGGCGGCGGCACGTCCAACAAGGACTGGTGGCCCAACCAGCTGCGCCTGGACCTGCTGAACCAGCACTCCAACCGGTCCAACCCCTTGGGCGCCGCCTTCAACTACGCCGAGGAATTCAAGAAGCTCGACTACAAGGCCCTCAAGGCCGATCTCAACCAGCTGATGACGGACTCGCAGGACTGGTGGCCGGCCGACTTCGGCAACTACGCCGGCCTGATGGTGCGCATGGCCTGGCACGCCGCCGGCACCTACCGCGTGGGCGACGGCCGTGGCGGCGCCGGGCGCGGCCAGCAGCGCTTCGCGCCGCTGAACTCCTGGCCCGACAACGTCAGCCTGGACAAGGCCCGCCGCCTGCTGTGGCCCATCAAGCAGAAGTACGGCCAGAAGATCTCCTGGGGTGACCTGATGGTCCTGGCCGGCAACGTGGCCCTGGAGAACTCGGGTTTCCGCACCTTCGGTTTCGCCGCCGGCCGCGAGGACGTGTGGGAGCCCGATCAGGACGTGTACTGGGGCAAGGAGACCACCTGGCTGGCCGGCAGCAACACGCCCAACAGCCGCTACGCGCACAACAAGCCCGGCGAGCGCGACCTGGAGAACCCGCTGGGCGCCGTGCAGATGGGCCTGATCTACGTCAACCCCGAGGGCCCGGACGGCAACGGCGACCCGCTCGCGGCGGCCAAGGACATTCGCGAGACCTTCAAACGCATGGCCATGGACGACGAGGAAACCGTGGCGCTGATCGCCGGCGGCCACACGCTGGGCAAGACCCACGGCGCGGGACCGGCCAGCAACGTCGGCCTCGAGCCCGAGGCCGCCGCGCTGGAGGCCCAGGGCTTCGGCTGGGAGAACAAGTTCGGCACCGGCAAGGGCAAGGACACCATCACCTCGGGGCTGGAGGTCACCTGGACCAGCACCCCGGTGCGCTGGAGCAACGACTTCTTCCAGTTCCTCTTCAAGTACGAGTGGGTGAAGACCAAGAGCCCGGCCGGCGCCATCCAGTGGGAGGCCAAGGACGCCGAGGCCATCATCCCCGGCCCCACGCCCGACTCGCCCAAGCGCAAGCCCACCATGCTGACGACCGACCTGTCGCTGCGCTTCGACCCGGCCTACGAGAAGATCTCGCGCAGGTTCCTCAACGACCCGCAGGCCTTCGCCGACGCCTACGCGCGCGCCTGGTTCAAGCTGACGCACCGTGACCTGGGACCGAAGTCGCGCTACCTGGGCCCCGAGGTGCCGAAGGAAGACCTGATCTGGCAGGACCCGCTGCCTGCGCCCACGCACAAGCCCACGGCGGCCGACATCGCCGACGCCAAGGCCAAGATCGCCGCCGCGGGCATTCCCGTGTCCGACCTGGTGGCCACGGCCTGGGCCTCGGCCTCCACCTTCCGCGGCGGCGACAAGCGCGGCGGCGCCAACGGCGCGCGCATCCGCCTGGCGCCGCAGAAGGGCTGGGCCGTCAACGCCGTCGCGGCCAAGACCCTGCCCCGGCTGGAGGCCATCCAGAAAGCCAGCGGCAAGCTCTCGCTGGCCGACGTGATCGTGCTGGCCGGCGGCGTGGGCATCGAGCTGGCCGCCAAGGCCGCCGGCACCCCGCTGGAGGTGCCCTTCGCGCCGGGCCGGGTGGACGCCACGGCCGAGCAGACCGACGTCGAGTCTTTCTCGTACCTGGAGCCGTTCGCCGACGGCTTCCGCAACTACCTCAAGGCCCGCTCCGAGGTGCCGGCCGAGCACCTGCTGGTCGACAAGGCCCAGCTGCTCACGCTCACCGCGCCGGAGATGACGGCGCTGGTCGGCGGCCTGCGCGTGCTGGGCGCCAACTTCGACGGCGGCAAGCTCGGGGTGTTCACCGCCAGGCCGGGCACGCTGACCAACGACTTCTTCGTCAACCTGCTCGACATGGCCACGGCCTGGGGGCCGGCGGGTGAGCACTTCGAGGGCCGCGACCGCAAGACGGGCGCGGTGAAGTGGACCGGCAGCCGCGTCGACCTGGTGTTCGGCTCGCACTCGGTGCTGCGCGCCCTGGCCGAGGTCTACGCCAGCGCCGACGGCAAGGACAAGTTCGTCAAGGACTTCGTGGCCGCCTGGGTCAAGGTGATGAACCTGGACCGTTTCGACCTGGCCTGAGCGCGCGCCGGTCGGTGCGTTCCTGAAGCCCCGCGGGTGCCTGGCGCCCGCGGGGTTTCCTTCTTTCGGCTTACCTTTTCACAACGAAAGCATCAAAAGGAGGCTTCAGAAGGTAGGCATGCTGTCGATACAGAGGGCTCGGGCGACGGTTCGCCCAGGAGACCCCAGATGATCGCTGCGCCGGTTCCCGCCGACGAGGATGCGCGCCTGAAGGCCTTGCGCGAACTCCTCATTCTCGACACGCCGCCCGAAGAACGTTTTGACCGCATCACGCGCTTCGCCATGAGCGAGTTCGAGGTGCCGATGGCCAGCGTCTCGCTGGTCGATCGCGACCGGCAGTGGGCCAAGTCCAGCTTCGGCTTCGAGGCGGCCGAAACGCCGCGCGACCTCTCCTTCTGTGGCCACGCCATCCTGGAGCGGCAGACGCTGGTGGTGCCCGACGCGCTGAAAGACCCGCGCTTTCGCGACAACCCGATGGTGAACGGGCCACCCTGGGTGCGTTTCTATGCCGGCGCCGTGTTGCGCATGCCGTACGGCATGGCGCTGGGGGCGCTGTGCCTCATGGACCGCCGGCCGCGCCAGATCGACCGCGTGGGCCTGGCCATCCTGTGCTCGCTGCGCGACCTCGTGGTCGAAGAGCTGGTGCGCCGCGAGGAGGTCGCCTCATGACCGTCACCTCCGTGCAGGGCAACCTGCCGCAGCTGCTGCTGGTCGAGCCCGACAACATGGTGCGCAGCACCGTGGCCAGTGTCTGCCGCGGCCTGGACCTGGCGCAAGTGCACCAGGCCGCCAGCCTGGCCATCGGACAGCAGATGCTGCAGGCCCAGCGCATGGACGCGCTGCTGCTGTCGCTGGCCGAGGGCGAGGCCGCGGTGGCCCTGATCGAGCGGCTGCGCGAGGCGCGGCCGGAGATGCCCGTGTCCGTGATGACCGCCAGCGCCGACGCCGACACGGTGCGCCGCCTCAAGGCCCTGGGCATCCGCCGGCTGCTGCTGCAGCCGTTCAAGATCCGCGACGTGGTGATGACGGTGGAGGCCCTGTGCGCCATCGCGCCGCTGGAGGTCACCAGCGGCTCATAGGACGCCCCTGCGCGCCGCGCGCGCCGGGGCCGAGCGCCTTGGGAACGGCCCGGCGGCGTTCATAGGGACAGCGGGTCCACGTCCACCGCGAAGCGGATCAGGCCGCGTGCCTCGGGCAGGCCGCGGCATTGCAGCAGCACCGGTTGCCAGGCGGCCAGGAAGCGCTGCAGGGCGGCGCGCGACGGGCTTTCCACCAGCAGCTGCGCGCGCTCCACATTGGCCACGCGTTGGATGGTGAGCGGCACCGCCGGGAACAGGGTCACCGCCTCGCGGTGCGGCAGGTCCTGCGTGGCGGCGGCGGCCGCGTTCAGGAAGGCCTGCGCGGCCTCCTGCGTGCGCGCATCGGCGCGCAGCAGCGCCTGGTGCGCGAAGGGCGGCATGCCGGCCGCCTCGCGCTCGGCCAGCTCGCCGCTGGCGAAGGCGGCGAAGTCGTGCGTGCGCAGGTGCGCGAACAGCGGGTGTTCGGGGTTCCAGGTCTGCACCCAGAGCTCGGCCGCGCCGCTGTGCGCGGCGTCGCGCCCGGCGCGCCCGCCGGCCTGCATCAGCAGCGCGAACAGCCGCTCGGGCGCGCGGTGGTCGGCGGCGAACAGCGCGGCGTCGGGCTGCACGGCGGCCACCAGCGTGATGCGGCGGAAGTCGTGTCCCTTGGCGATCATCTGCGTGCCCACCAGCACGTCGACCTCGCCCGCGTGCAGGGCGGCCAGCTGCGCCTCCAGGCTGCCCTTGGCCTTGGTGGTGTCGGCGTCCATGCGCGCCACGCGCACCGGGCCGCCATCGGGGCGCTTCACGTCCGCCAGCAGGCCGGCGAGTTGCTCCTCCACCTGCTCGGTGCCGCGGCCCACGGGCTCGATGTCGAGGTTGCCGCAGTCCGGGCAGGCGCGCGGCACGCGCTGGGTGAAGCCGCAGTGGTGGCAGCGCAGGGTGCGGTCCAGCTTGTGGAAGACGCGGTAGGCGCTGCAGTGGGGGCAGCCGCTTTTCCAGCCGCAGGCGTGGCAGGCGAGCACGGGCGCGTAGCCGCGCCGGTTGATCAGCACCAGGCACTGCTCGCCGCGCGCGATGCGCTCACCCATGGCCGCCAGCAGCGGCGGCGCGATCAGCGCGCCCTTGGGCTGGTGGTTCATGTCGACCAGGCGCAGGCGCGGCAGCGCGCCACCGCCGATGCGCGCGGCCATGGCCAGGCGCCGGTAGCGGCCCTGCTCGCTGGCGTGCCAACTCTCCAGCGAGGGCGTGGCCGAGCCCAGCAGCACGCGCGCGTTCTGCAATTTGCCGCGGTAGATGGCGAGGTCGCGCGCCGAGTAGCGCGCGCCGTCCTGGCTCTTGTAGCTGGGGTCGTGCTCCTCGTCGACCACGACCAGCCGCAGGCCGGGCAGGCTGGCGAACACCGCCAGCCGCGTGCCCAGTACGATGCGCGCACGCCCGGTGTGCGCGGCGATCCAGGCCGCCAGGCGCTGCGCGGGCGTCATGCCGCTGTGCAGGCAGACCACGGCCTCGTCGCCGAAGCGGGCGCGGAAACGCGCCTCCAGCTGGGGCGTGAGGTTGATCTCGGGCACCAGGATCAGGGCCTGGGCGTCGGCGTCCGCCGCCAGGGTGCGCGCGGTGGCCTGCAGGTAGACCTCGGTCTTGCCGCTGCCGGTGGCGCCGAACAGCAGGGCGGGGGCGGTGTCGGCGGCGGCCAGGGCCTCCAGCGCGGCGGCCTGCTCGGGCGTGAGCGTGCGGGCGCTGTCGGGGTCCACGGCGGCCGGCGCGGCGCGCGCGGGGCGCTTGAGCCGGCGCGCCAGCTGCGTCGGGTCCAGATCACGCAGCGGCGGCGGCAGCGCGGCCAGGGCCACCTCGCCCAGGGCCCGCTGGTAGTAGCGCGCCGCGAAGCCCACCAGGTCTCGCCAGGCGGCGTCCAGCGGGGGCAGGGCGTCCAGCACCTGGGCCACCTCGCGCGCCTGCCCCTCGGCCAGGCCCTCGGGCGGCGCGTCGTCGTTGCGCCACACGATGCCCAGGACCTCGCGCGCGCCCAGGGGCACGCGCACCAGCGTGCCGGGCGCCAGGGCGCGTTCGCTGCGGTAGCTCAGGGCGTCGCCCACCCCGCTGTGCGCGGGGGTGGCCACGACCACGGCGGGCCAGTGACACATGTTTAGCGGTAGTTCCTCACGTTCGTCGGC
The DNA here is from genome assembly GCF_001897365.1 of Hydrogenophaga sp. 70-12. NCBI lineage: Bacteria > Pseudomonadati > Pseudomonadota > Betaproteobacteria > Burkholderiales > Comamonadaceae > Hydrogenophaga > Hydrogenophaga sp. 70-12. Next base: position 2,701 of record NZ_MKSS01000408.1, on the reverse strand, counting down.
GAAATCGCCGCTAAGTGCTTGATGTGAAAGCCTTGGCGGACATATCCAACGCTTCTGTGGATAACTTTGTTGATAGCGTGCCCGTGTCGGCCCGCAGCCCTTGCAAATCAAGGCTTTGCTTAAACTGCCTCAAAAAAAGGCATCTGACAAAGCGCTTATGAATCAATAACTTACGGAGCAACCCCTGGGGTGGGCCGCTGGCCCACGGGCCCCGAGAGGGATGGCGCACCGCAGCACAAATTTTGTGCATAACTGGCGCCTGTCAAGCGCTTTTTGTGGCCTTTTTTGTGCTAGGTGGGTCGCGATGACGGGTTGATGACACGGGGCCGCCGGTCGTCGCACTCCTGAAATGGGAGCGTGTACCGCCCCGCCATCAGGCCGTCTGGCGCAGCCGGCGCGAATGCGAATGCACGGCGTCGACCAGCGCGCTCACGTGCTCGGGCGGGGTGTGCTGGCTGATGCCGTGGCCCAGGTTGAAGATGTGCGTGGGGCCGGTGCCCGGGCCCGTGTGCGGGCGGCCGAAGCTCTCCAGCACCTTGACCACCTCGGCCTCGATGGCCGCGGGCGGGGCGAACAGCACGTTGGGGTCGATGTTGCCTTGCAGGGCCTTGGCCCCGGGGCCTTCGCCCACCTGCGCGCGCGCGCGGGCCAGCGAGACGGTCCAGTCCAGGCCCAGCACCTCGCAGTCGAGCGGCTTCATGTCGTCCAGCCACAGCCCGCCGCCTTTGGTGAAGACGATGCGCGGGATGGTGGCGCCCTCGTGCTCGCGCTTCAATTGCGAGAGCACGCGTTTCGTGTAGGCGAGGCTGAAGGCCTGGAAGGCGCCGTCGGCGAGCACGCCGCCCCAGCTGTCGAAGACCATCACCGCCTGCGCGCCGGCCTCGATTTGCGCGTTCAGGTAGACGGCCACGGCGTCGGCGTTGGTGGCGAGGATGCGGTGCATCAGGTCGGGCCGCGAGTACATGAGCGACTTGACCAGGCGGTAGTCGTCGGAGCCGCCGCCTTCGACCATGTAGCAGGCCAGGGTCCAGGGGCTGCCGGAAAAGCCGATCAGGGGCACGCGGCCGTCCAGGGCCTTGCGGATGGAGGTGACGGCGTCGAAGACGTAGCGCAGCTTGTCCATGTCGGGCACGGCCAGCGCGGCGACGTCGGCCTCGGTGCGCACGGTTTTTTCGAACTTGGGGCCTTCGCCGATCGCGAAGGACAGGCCCAGGCCCATGGCGTCGGGCACGGTGAGGATGTCGGAGAAGAGGATGGCGGCGTCGAGCGGGTAGCGTTCCAGCGGCTGCAGGGTGACCTCGGTGGCGTGGTCGACGTTGGTGGCCAGGCCCATGAAGCTGCCGGCCTGGGCGCGCGTGGCGCGGTACTCGGGCAGGTAGCGGCCGGCCTGGCGCATGAGCCACACGGGGGTGTGGTCGGTGGACTGGCGCAGGCAGGCGCGCAGGAAGCTGTCGTTCTTCAGGGGGGCAAAGGGCATGGGGTCTCTGGATGCCGGGCGGGGGTATGTGAGGGCCGGGGGATTATCCCCTTGGGGGCGCGGTGGCTGAGGGGCCGGTGTTCTTGCCCCTCGCCCCTCGTTTTATTGCTTCTTTGCTTCGTGCTTCGTGCTTCTGCTTCTGCTTCTGCTTCTGCTTCTGCTTCGCATGGGCCGCCGGTGTGGGTGCCCGTTCTCCGGCCCACGCTCGCGGTCCACCACCTGGGTAGGCCTGCGTTGTTTCATCAACACCGCTTCGGCGCTCAGCTTCTGTGGCAGCCGCGAATGGGGCCTGCGCCCGGGCACCCACACCGCCGTCCCCGAAACGCGCGGGCCGGCCAAAGAAGACCGGACACCCTTCGAGCGTTGATCGCTGGCCAAATGGAATCTGACCCCGATTTCGCTGACCCCGATGTCCTTGGCCTGCTCGGGTGTCACTCTCGACGGATGGTGGGGTTCGCGGGCGCAGGCCCCATTCGCGGCTGCCACAGAGGCTGAGCGCCGGCACGGTGTTGATGAAGCAACGCAGGCCTACCGATGTATGCGCCCGCGAGCGTGGGCCGGAGAACGCGGACCACGCCAGCCGTCAGTGCGAGGTCGACGAGCGAAACCTCTGAGCACGCCGGCAAGGCTAGCGCCGGGGCACAAAAATGGCTGTCCGCCGCGCTCAGAGCGCCGCCAGCGCCGCGCGGACCTCGTCCACGCTCAGCACCTCGGTCAGCACCTGCACCGGCTGGCCGGTTTTGTGGAGCGCGTACACCGGCACGCCGTTGCGGCCCAGCGCGGCCAGGGCCTGCGTCACCGTGGGGTCGCGGCGCGTCCAATCGGCGCGCAGCAACGCCACATTCTTGCCGGCGGCGTCGCCCAATACGCGCGCATCGGCCAGCGTGGTGCGCTTGTTGTACTGGCAGGTGACGCACCAGGCCGCCGTGAAGTCCACGAACACCGGGCGGCCCTGCGCCAGCAGCTCGGCCTGGCGCTGCGGGCTCCAGGCCTCCCAGGCCAGGCCGGCCACACCGGTGTCGGTGCGCGCGGCGGCGGCTTCCTCGGGTGCGCGCAGCACGCTGGGGCCGATGCCCACGGCCAGCGCCAGCAGCGCCGCCAGCGACAGGCCGCCCATCACCACCCGCCCCCGGCCGCTCAGGCCCAGGGACCAGATGGCCAGCGCCAGCGCCACCAGCAGCATGAGCAGCGCGGCCGCGCCGTCGATGCCGCTCTGCTGGCCCA
>NZ_MKSS01000407.1:0-5200 GCF_001897365.1 Hydrogenophaga sp. 70-12 | reverse complement strand
CGCTCATCGGCTTCGGCGCCGACGCCTCGCACGCGCAGGAGCGCACCCACCTCGATTCGCTGCGCGCGCTGGGGCGCCTGTCGGTGGCCTATCTGATGTCGGCGCCCGTGGCGCGGCGCGACCGCCGCAGCATGGGCTCCATCGAGGGCTTCACCGAACAGCTCAGGCCCGAGGAGATGCAGGTCAACACCACGCCGCTGCCCGACCCGCAGGCGTTTCTGGAGCCGAAGGACTGATCAGCGCGGCGCCGCTTCCTCGGCCAGCAGCGGGCGCAGCGCCCACAGGCCGAGCGCGGGGCCCAGGGCCAGCCAGGGCAGCAGCGCGCCCAGCGGCACCGAGCCGGCCAGCCACACGAACAGCAGGATGCTGGCGATGCTGATGCCGAAGCCGATGCTGTTGGTGAGCGTGAGCACGCTGCCCACCGCCTGTGGCGGTGCGTTGCGCGCGGTGAGCGTGCTGAACTGCGGCGAGTCGCCCGACACCGTGATGCCCCAGAGCACCAGCCAGGCGTAGAAGGCCGCGTCGGGCGCGCCCAGCAGCAGCGGCGTGGCCAGGCAACAGGCCCCGCTCATGGCCAGTTGCGCGCCCGCCACGCGCGCGCTGCCCCAGCGCTGCGCCACCCAGCCGCCGCCCGCGCAGCCCAGCGCGCCCGCGCCGAGCACGAGAAACGCGGCCCAGGACAGGTCGGAGCCCGACAGCCGCGTGGCCAGGATCAGCGGCACCATGACCCACATGGTGTAGAGCTCCCACATGTGGCCGAAGTAGCCCAGCACCGAACTGCGCACGCGGGCATCCGTCCACACGGTGCCCAGGGCGCGCCACTGCAGCTGGCTCACGCGCGCCACCGCGCCGGGCGGATCGCCCAGCGCCGCGTACAGCAGCACGCCGCCCGCGGCCGCCAGCGCGGCCACGCCCAGCATCAACGTGGGCCAGGGCAGGGCGTCGCCGAGGGCGCGCAGGGCGTGCGCGCTGGCCGAGCCCACCACCAGCGCCGCGATCAGCAGGCCCAGGGCCGCGCCCAGGCCCTTGCTGTACCACTGGGCGGCGATCTTCATGCCCACCGGGTAGATGCCCGCCAGGAAGAAGCCGGTGGCGAAGCGCCACAGGAGCAGCGAGGTGAAGTCGCGCACCGTCCACCACGCGCCCACGGTGCAGGCCGCGCCCGCCAGGGCGCAGACCAGAAAGACCAGGCGCGGCGAAAAGCGGTCGGCGATGGCCAGCAATGCGAACACCAGCGTGCCCGCGATGAAGCCGAACTGCAGCGCCGAGGTGAGCGTGCCCACCGCACTGGTGGCCCAGCCGAGCTCGCGCTGCAGGTCGGGCATGACCGCGTTCACCGCGAACCAGAGCGAGGTGCCCGCGAACTGCGCGAGCACCAGGACGGGCAGGACGTGGCGGGGGGGCGCGGGCCGGTTCATGGTGCGCAGCTTAATCGCGCGCCATTTGCTGCGCTGCCGCGAAGGTTCAGACCCCGCGCGCGCGCTCCGCATGGAAGCGCTGCCGGAACTCGCCGAACGTGCCCGCCTCCAGCGCCGCGCGCACCTCCTTCATGAGGTTCAGGTAGTAGTGCAGGTTGTGGATGCTGGCCAGCATGGGCCCCAGCATCTCGCCGCAGCGGTCCAGGTGGTGTTGGTAGGCGCGGCTGAAGCCCTCACGTCCGCCCTCTGCCCAGCTGACCCCGCCGCTGCCCGCGCAGGCGTAGCAGGTGCAGGTCTCGTCCAGCGGGCGGTGGTCGGCCTTGTGCCGCGCATTGCGGATTTTCAGATCGCCGAAGCGCGTGAACAGCGTGCCGTTGCGCGCGTTGCGCGTGGGCATCACGCAGTCGAACATGTCCACGCCGCAGGCCACGCCTTCCACCAGGTCCTCCGGCGTGCCCACGCCCATGAGGTAACGCGGCTTGTGCGCGGGCAGGCGGTGCGGGGTGTGGGCCATGATGCGGCGCATCTCCTCCTTGGGTTCGCCCACGCTCACGCCACCGATGGCGTAGCCGGGGAAGTCCATCTCCACCAGCGCGTCCAGCGACTCCTGGCGCAGGTGCTCGAACATGCCGCCCTGCACGATGCCGAACAGCGCGTTGGGGTTTTCCAGGCGCTGAAACTCGGCCTTGGAGCGCTGCGCCCAGCGCCGGCTCATCTCCATGCTCTGGCGCGCCTCGGCCTCGGTGGTGATGTGGCCCTTGGTCTCATAAGGCGTGCACTCGTCGAGCTGCATCACGATGTCGCTGTTGAGCCCGGTCTGGATCTGCACGCTCACCTCGGGCGACATGAAGAGCTTGTCGCCGTTGACGGGGCTGGCGAAGTGAACGCCCTGCTCGGTGATCTTGCGCATCTCGCCCAGGCTCCAGACCTGAAAGCCGCCCGAGTCGGTGAGGATGGGCTTGTTCCAGCGCTCGAAGGCGTGCAGGCCGCCGAAGCTCTTCATCACCTCCTGTCCGGGGCGCATCCACAGGTGGAAGGTGTTGCCCAGGATGATCTGCGCGCCCATGGCCTCCAAGCTCGCGGGCGTGACGCCCTTGACCGTGCCGTAGGTGCCCACGGGCATGAAGATGGGCGTCTGCACCACGCCATGGTTGAGCGTGAGCGTGGCGCGGCGCGCGTGGCTGTTGGGGTCGGTCTTGAGCACCTCGAAGGTCAGCATGGAATCTCTCGTGTCTCGATGGATGGGCGCAGGGGAGCGGTGCGGCCTCAGGCTGGCAGGTCGCCGAACAGCCGCGCCACCAGGCCGCGCAGCCACAGGTGGCCGGGGTCGCGGTGCAGGTGGGCGTGCCAGAGCTGGTGGATGGTGTTGGTGGGCAGGCGCAGCAGCAGCGGTCGCATGACCAGATCGAAGGGCCCGAGCGCGCGCTGGGCGAAGCGCTCGGGCACGGTGGCGATGAGGTCGGTTTCCGCCAGCACATGGCCCAGGGCCACGTAGTGCGGCACCGTCAGGTGCACCTGGCGCGCCACGCCCAGGCGCTCCAGCGCGGTGTCGACCTGGCCGTGGCTGGTGCCGGCGGCCACCACGCGCACGTGCGCGGCCTGCCGGTACTGGGTCGCGCCCAGGGCCTTGCGGGTGCCGGCCAGGGGGTGGCCGGCGCGCATCAGCGCCACGTAGGGCTGGCGGAACAGCGCCTGCTGGAAGAAGCCCGACTGCAGCTGCGGCAGCGAGCCCAGCGCCAGGTCGACGTGGCCGCTGGCCATTTCCTCGCGCAGCGCCTCGTGCGCCACGGGCACGCAGCGCAGGGTCACGCCCGGCGCCTCGGCGGCCAGCGCGTCCATCAGCACCGGCAGGAAGTAGATCTCGCCCACGTCGCTGAGCGCCAGCGTGAAGCAGCGCTGGCCATGCGCCGGGTCGAAGGAGGCGCGCACGTTGAGCGCCTCGCGCAGCGTGCCCAGGGCCTGGGCCACGGGCTCGGCGAGCTGCTGCGCGTAGGGCGTGGGCTCCATGCCGTGCGGCTTGCGCAGGAACAGCTCGTCGCCCAGGCATTCGCGCAGGCGGCGCAGCGCGTTGCTCACCGCCGGCTGGCTTTGCCCCAGGCTGGCCGCCACGCGCGAGACATTGCGCTCGCGCAGCAGTTGGTGCAGCACCACCAGCAGGTTCAGGTCGATCTCGGACAGCTCCATGGCGGCCGGTATTCTATTTGTGAATATCTTGTATCACCTGGATTCCGTTGCCGGATGACGCGCGGCGCGCCACCATCCCGGGGTGCCCCACGCGCACCGACCCTTGGAGACAAGACCATGAACCCCACGCCCGACACCGGCGGCGCGCCGGACGCTTTGCGCTGGGAAGCCGGCGACACCAGCCGCATCCCCTTCGCCGTCTACACCGATCAGCAGCGCCACCAGCGCGAGATCGAACGCTTCTTCTACCGTGGCCACTGGTGCTACGTGGGCCTGGAGGCCGAGATCCCCCAGCCGGGCGACTACCGCCGCTCGGTGGTGGGCGAGCGCTCGGTCATCATGGTGCGGGCCGAGGGTGGCGCCATCCACGTGGTGGAGAACGTCTGCGCCCACCGCGGCATGCGCTTCTGCCGCGAGCGCCACGGCAACAAGAAGGAGTTCGTCTGCCCTTACCACCAGTGGAGCTACGCGCTCAATGGTGATCTGCAGGGCGTGCCGCTGCGCCGCGGCGTGCGCCAGGACGGCCAGGTCAAGGGCGGCATGCCGGCCGACTTCGACCCCAAGCAGCACCACCTCACGCAACTGAAGGTGGCCGTGCGCGGCGGCGTGGTGTTCGCCTCCTTCGACCCCGAGGTGGAGTCGCTGGAGGACTACATGGGCCCGACCATCCTGGGCTACTTCGATCGCCTGTTCAACGGCCGAAAGCTCAACATCCTGGGCTACAACCGCCAGCGCATCCCCGGCAACTGGAAGCTGATGCAGGAGAACATCAAGGACCCCTACCACCCGGGCCTGCTGCACACCTGGTTCGTCACCTTCGGCCTCTGGCGCGCCGACAACAAGTCGGAGCTGCGCATGGACGCGCACCACCGCCACGCGGCCATGATCTCCACGCGCGGCAGCGCGGGGCAGGCCACGGGCAGCGCCTCGCAGGTCACGCAGGTCTCCAGCTTCAAGTCCAGCATGCAGCTGGAGGACCCGCGCTTCCTGGACATCGTGCCCGAGCCCTGGTGGGGAGGACCCACGGCGGTGATGACCACGCTGTTCCCCAGCGTGATCTTCCAGCAGCAGGTCAACAGCGTGTCCACGCGCCACATCCAGCCCGATGGCCACGGCGCCTTCGATTTCGTCTGGACGCACTTCGGCTTCGAGGACGACACGCCCGAGATGACCCAGCGCCGCCTGCGCCAGGCCAACCTGTTCGGCCCGGGCGGCTTCGTCAGCGCCGACGACGGCGAGGTGATCGAGTTCTCGCAGCAGGGCTTCGAGAGCAAACCCGGCCACCGGGCGCTGGCCGAACTCGGCGGCCGCGAGGTGGGCGAGACCGACCACATGGTCACCGAGACCCTGATCCGCGGCATGTACGCCTACTGGCGCCAGGTGATGGAGGCCCCGCTGTGAACCGCGACACCACCTCTCTTGACCTGTCGCTCTACCACGAGCTTCAGGCCCTGTACGCCGACTACGCCTTGGCCGTGGACAGCGGCCAGTGGGACCTCTGGCCCGGCTTCTTCACCGAGGACTGCGTCTACAAGCTGCAGCCGCGCGAGAACCACGAGCGCGGCTTCCCGCTGGCCACGCTGTCCTTCGAAAGCCAG
>NZ_MKSS01000406.1:0-5234 GCF_001897365.1 Hydrogenophaga sp. 70-12 | reverse complement strand
TGGCCGCGCTGCAGGCGCAGGGCCTGTCGCCGGGCCAGGCCGTGTTGTCGCAGGTCGGCGCCAGCGCCCGCCAGCTCGAGGTCTTCTGGGCCTGCGTGCTCGGGGGCCTGGTGCCCGTGCTGCTGCCCAAGGTCGCCAGCTGGCGGCGCGAGAGCGAAGCCTCCCGCCGGCTGCGCGCCGTGTGCTCGCTGCTCGGGCCCAGCACCACGCTGCTGATCGACGATGACCAGCGGGCCGACCACGCCGCGGGCGCGGCGGCCCTCCCCCGCGGCATGCGCTGGCTCTGCGACCCCGGCGAGGCCGACGCCACGCGGGCGCGCGAGCACCGGGCCCAGCCCGGCGATCTGGCCTACCTGCAACTGTCGTCCGGCTCCACCGGCATGCCCAAGGGCGTGCGGCTCACGCACGCCAACATGCTCGCCAACCTGCGCGACATGGCGCAGGCCCAGGGGCTGCTGCCGGCGCACGGTTTCCTGAACTGGATGCCTTACTACCACGACATGGGCCTGGTGATGTTCCACCTGCTGCCCGCCTACCTCGGGGCGGGCCAGGTCAAGCTCGATGCCGCCGACTTCGTGGCCGATCCGCTGCTGTGGCTCACCAAAATCCACCAGCACCGCTCGGCCGTGGTGGGTGGCCCCAACTTCGGCCTGCGCCACGTGCTCGACAAGCTCGACGGCGGCCCGCCCCAGGGCGTGGACCTGTCCTGCGTGCGCCTGTGGTTCAACGGCGCCGAGCCGATCTGGGTGCCGACGATGCGCGCGTTCGTGTCCCGCATGGCCGCGGCCGGCCTGCGCCCCGACGCCATGGCGCCGGCCTACGGCCTGGCCGAGGCCACGGTGGTCGTGTCGCTCTCCCCGCGGGGCACGCGCGCGCTGACGCACCGGCTCGACCGCCAGGCGCTGTTGCGCGACGGCCTGGTGCGGGACGCCGCCGAGGGCGTCGAGGCGATCGAGTACGCCGATGTCGGCCTGCCCCTTGCCTCCACGCAGGTGCGCGTTGTCGGCGAAGACGGCAGCGACCTCGGCGAACAGCGCCTGGGCGAGGTCCAGGTCCGAGGCGCCAGCGTCACCAGCGGCTACGAGACCCGCGCCGAGGGCGCCGCGCGCGAATGCTTCGACGCCGAGGGCTGGCTGCGCACCGGCGACCTCGGCTTCCTGCGCGGCGGCCGCCTCACCATCACTGGCCGACTCAAGGACGTGATCGCCATCCACGGCCGCCAGGTGATGGCGGTTGACGTGGAGCAGCACCTGGGCCAGCTGTTCGGGCTCAAGACCGGGCGCATCGCCGCCTGCGGCGTGCCGCAGGCCGATGGCAGCGAGGCCGTGGTGCTGTTCGTGGTGGCGCGCGCGCACGACGACGGCTGGCGCCTGCTGCACCGCCTGCGCGCCGCCGCCGAGGCCTACCTGGCGCACCCGGTGGTCGGCGCCTTGCCGGTGCGCCGCATCCCGCACACCTCCAGCGGCAAGCCGCAGCGCCACCCGCTCGCGCGGCAATGGCAGTTGGGCGCCTTCGCCGAGCTGCTCCAGGCCTTCCACGCCCACGCGCCCCAGGCGCCGGCCCCGGCGCCGGCCAACGACGGCCTGGTGCGCCAGGTGGTGCAGGCCTGGTCCGAGGCCCTGCGCCTGCGTCCCGGCGACATCGGCCTGGACACCCCGTTCACCGCCCTGGGCGGCGGCTCGGTGCAGGCGATCCAGGCATTGGCACTGCTCGAAAGAAGCCTGGGCCGCCGCCTCGGCACGGGGCTGCTGATCGATGGTCGAACAGTGCGCGACACCGTGGCCTGCCTGGAGCGCCACCTGGCGCCAGAGGCCACATGTGCCGCCTCTGCAGATACCGCCGTCTCCGTCTCCGTCTCCGCCTCTGCGGGCGCCTGCGCGCCAGCGCAAGCGCCCGCCGCCCCATCGCCGGCCATCGCCGTCATCGGCATGGCCTGCCGCTTCCCCGGCGCGGCCTCGCCGGCACAGTTCTGGGGCCAGCTGCGCGACGGCGTGTCGTCGATCCGCGAAGTGCCGGCGCCCCCCTGGATGCCCGAAGGCCAGCGCCTGCACATGGGGCGCATCGATGGCATCGAACTGTTCGCGGCCGACTTCTTCGGCCTGGACGACGAAGAGGCTCGGCTCATGGACCCGCAGCAGCGCCTGATGCTCGAGGTGGGCTATGAAGCACTCGACGACGCCGGCTACACCGGCACGCGCATGCCGGCGCAGCGCCAGGTCGGTGTCTACGTCGGCGCGACACACAACGCCTACCTGGAGTCGCTCATCGAACTGCGCCGCCGGGGCGACTTCCCTGCCGCGCAGCACCCGCAGCTGCTGCCGGGCAACCTGTTGAGCATCATCGCCGCGCGCCTGTCACAGCGGCTCGACCTCAAAGGCCCCGCGCTGCACATCGACACGGCCTGCGCGTCCTCGCTGGTGGCGCTGCACTGCGCCTGCACCGACCTGCGGTCGAGCCAGAGCGAGATCGCGCTGGCCGGCGGTGTGAGCCTGCTGTCCACGCTGAGCATGATGCAACTGCTCGGCCAGACCGGCACCCTGTCGGACGAAGGCGTCTGCCGCGTGTTCGACGAGGCCGCCAGCGGCATGGTGGCCAGCGAGGGCCTGGGCCTGGTGGTGCTCAAGCGGCTCGACCAGGCGCTGGCCGACGGCGACCGCATCGACGCGGTGATCTCGGCCACCGCCGTCACCAACGACGGCCACTCCATCGGCCTCATGGCGCCCACGCTGGAAGGGCAGGAAGCGATGCTGCGGCAGGCCCTGGCCCAGGCCGGCCTTCACCCCTCGCAGATCGGTTACGTTGAGGCCCATGGCACCGGCACGCCGGTCGGCGACGCGATCGAGGTGCACGCGCTCACCAACGTCTTCGGCGAGCCGACCGGCGCGCCGTACTGCGGCATCGGCTCGGTCAAGGCCAACATCGGCCATCCCATGGCCGCGGCCGGCGTGGCGGGGCTGATCAAGCTGCTGCTGTCCCTGCGGCACGGGCTGCTGCCGCCCACCTTGACCCTGCGCAAGCCGCACCCGAACCTGCGCCTGGAGCACACGCCGTTCTGGCCGGTGCTGTCCGCCGCGCCCTGGCCCCGGGGCGTGGCCCCGCGGCACGCGGGCATCAGCTCCTTTGGTTTCGGCGGCACCAACGCGCACGCGATCGTGTCCGACGCGCCGCTGCCCGCCGCCCGCGCGCGCACCACGCGATCGCACCACCTGCTGTGCCTGTCGGCGCGCAACCGCGAGGAACTGCTGGCGGTGCGCTCCCGCCTGCTCGACCAACTGCTGGAACAACCCGACCTGTCGATGCTCGACCTGTCGTACACCCGCTGCGCGGGGCGCGAAGCCTTCAGGCTGCGCGAATGCCTGGTGGTCTGCGGCGTGCGGGACGCCATCGAACAGTTGCGGCACGGACCGCGGGCATGGCCCGGCGACGAGGGGCTGGCGGCGCTGGTGGCGCTGGGCCAGCGCTGGCTGCGCGGCGAACCCGTCGACTGGAACGAGCACTTTCGCGGCAGCGGCGCGCGCATCGTGCCCCTGCCCACCTACCCCTTCACCCGCCGCGCGTACTGGTTGCCGGGCAGCTCACCCGACACGCGGGGGCAGCCCGCGCCCGCGGCGCGCGAGCGGGCCGGCGGACCGCCCGGCGCCAGCGCCGCGGGCCCCGACGGCCAGCGCTGCGCCCCCGCGCGGGCCGCCAACGCGGAGGAAGCCAACCGGCGGACCGCGCCCGGCACCACCACCGTCACCGCCATCGCCAGCCCCCCGGCCGCCCCACCACCCGCCAGCCCGCTGGCCGAAGACACCGTGGCCCACTGGATCGAGACCGAGCTCGCGTCGCACGGCATCCGGTGCGCCGACCGCTCGGTGCCGTTCGCGCGGCTCGGCGCCGATTCGCTGATCGCCGTGCACACCTGCCATGCGCTGGCGGCCCGGCTGGGCGCCGACGTGTCCATGGCGCTGTTCTTCGAGTACGCCTCGGTCGAGCGCCTCGCGCGGCACCTGGCCCGCCTGCACAGCCCATCGATCGAACGCCTGCTGGCCGAGGCCACCACCCGCGCGCCGCTGACGCCGCCCTAGTCCACCGCCGCTAAGATGCACACCCCGCCACCGCCCAGGTGCGCGGGGTTCGTTTTTCCGGAGATCCCTTTCGTGTTCAAGAACCTCACGCTCTACCGCATCGGCCCCGGTTGGGCGCCCACGCCCGAGGCGATGGAGAAGGCCCTGGACGGCCAGCGCTTCGTGCCCTGCCCCGCCACGCAGGACAAATCGGTCGGCTGGGTGGAGCCGCGCGGCGAGGCCCACGGCCCGCTGGTGGAAGCCATCGCCGGCCAGCGCATCCTCAAGCTGCAGATCGAAACCAAGTCGGTGCCCGGTGCCGTGGTGCGCCGCAAGGCCCAGGAGGCGGCCGACCACATCGAGGCCACCACCGGCCGCAAACCCGGCAAGAAGGAAACCAAGGCCCTGCGCGAAGACGCCCTGCTCTCGCTGCTGCCCCAGGCCTTCTCGCGCCAGCAGACGTCCTGGGTGTGGATCGACCCCGAGCGCGGCTGGCTCGCCACCGACGCCAGCAGCCAGGGCAAGCTCGACGACCTGGTCACCGCCCTGGTGCGCGCCTTCGACGGCCTGGTGCTCACGCTCTTCAATACGCAGCAGACGCCGCAGAGCGCCATGACGCAGTGGCTCAGCGCCAGCGACGCCGAGGAATGGCCCGAGGGCCTGGCCGTGGAGCGCGACTGCGAGCTGCGCTCCAGCGACGAGGAAAAATCGGTGGTGAAGTTCACCCGCCACCACCTCTTCAACGACGAGGTGCGCCGCCACATCAGCGAAGGCAAGCTGCCCACGCGCCTGGCGCTCAACTGGGAAGGCCGCGTCGGCTTCACGCTCACCGAAAGCATGGCGCTCAAGAAAATCCAGTTCCTCGAAGGCGTGTTCGAAGAGAACCAGGGCAAGGAAGAGCAGAGCTTCGACAGCAACGTCGCCATCGGCACGGGCGAGCTGCGCGGCGTGCTCGACGCGCTCATCGCGGCGCTGGGCGGCGAGCTGCAACCCGGCCAGGTGCCGGGGCATGAGCCCGCGCCGGCCGGCGCGGCGCCCGCCTCCGACGCCACCCCGGCCAGCGCCAGCGACGACGCGCCGTTCTGAACATGGCCTCGGTGCTCGCCATCTGCCTCGGGGCCTGCGCCGGCGCGCTGCTGCGCTGGCGCCTCGGGCTGTGGCTGAGCCAGCCGCACAGCCTGCTGC